>DASXOZ010000013.1 GCA_036493895.1 Candidatus Binatia bacterium
GACCACGCGTTCCTGTTCCACTACTCGCCGCGCGAAGGGACCCGCGCGTTCCGCCTGGAAGACGACGTCAGCAACGCGCTCAAGCACGAGCGCCTCGGGAGACTCATCGCCGAGCAGCAGCAAAGGGCGCTGGCAATCAACTCGAAGATGATCGGTCGAACGACCGAAGTTCTCGTCGAGTCGACGCCGAAGAAGCAGCCGCACTGGCTGGCCGGCAAGAACGGCCAGTTCAAGACGGTGGCCTTCGAGCCGGCCGGAGCCCAGCTCGGGCAGCTCGCGACGGTGCTCGTCGAAGGGGCCACGTCCCAGACCCTGACCGGACGCGAGATCCCGGCCTGACGCCGGCGGCGACTTCCGGCCGCTGCTGATTTCCTGCGCAGTCGCCCCCGCGCTCGCGGGGCGCATTCGACCTGTCTTCTCCCTCCCCCCGTGCGGGTAGAGGCCATCCGCTACCCGAATGCACATTTTTTATCCCCGGGAAGAATTCGTGCAGTGCCCCTGACTGGTTGCACTTTTTGCCTCAGGTCGGGGATTTCCTATTTGCTTTGACGAGAATCAGCTTGTCCTCCGGAAGGGGGCGTGCCACCTTTCCCGCACCCACGAGGGCGACGTGGCCCCGCACTCTGGCGTCTGCGGGTTCAACAAAAAACCTGTCCTCAGAGAAGGGGGGATTCCGTGTTCCATCGATCGAAGTGTGTCTGCCGTGGTGCGTCAGCACTCGGTATTTTCGTCAGTTTGTCCATCCCGGCAGCCGCGATGGCCGCTCCGGTCCAGGTCCGCGCAGGTGGGCGTGACCTGGCCCAGACGGCGCGTGGTGTCGGCAAGGGTGCGGGGCTGGTTGTCAAGGGGTTGGTGCTGGAAGGACAGACCGCGGCGGACACCCTCGACCTCCAGCGCTACGACGTCTGGAGGCAGGACGCGGTGGTCGAGGTGGACGGCCGCCGCGTCACCCCTCCGGGGACGGCGTACTTCAAGGGGAAGGTGGCCGGCGACGATGCGTCGGTTGCCGTGATCTCGGTGGACGAGAGCGGCGAGGTCCAGGGCCTCGTCCAGAAGAAGGGCCAGTCGTGGCTGGTAGGCAAGGGACGTAACCAGAGAGCGCTGCACTCGAAAAAAGCCGAAGCCGACGACCTGCCGCCGTTCGCGTGCGGCAACGACGGCCTGGCGGGTGACTTGCGCCTCGGCGTCGACGAAGCCGCGGTCGCCTCGGGCGACGCGACGGCGAACAGCGGCACCGTGCTCGACCAGCCTTACGTCGCGAGCATCGCGATCGAGACCGACTACGAGTACTACGCGAAGTTCGGCAACACGACGGCCGCGCTCAATTACATGGCGAGCCTGATCGGTTATGCCGACGTGACGTACTCGCGCGAGATCAGCACCGACATGCAGATCGGGTACGCGCGGCTGTGGACCGGCGGCCCCGACTCCGACCCGTGGACGATTCCCGTGTGCATCGACACCAACGGCGACGGTGTGGCCGACAATGCTCCGTGCGGCATGAGCGATGCGCTGACCCAGTTCCAGAACTACTGGAACGCCAACATGTCGAGCGTCAACCGCACGACGGTCCACATGCTGTCGGGCAAGGGCCTCGGCGGCGGCATCGCCTACGTCGGCGTGCTCTGCCAGAACTACCAGGCCAGAGGCGGCTCGTCCGACTACGGCCTTTCGGCAAGCCTCGGCGCGACGTTCAACTGGGACGGCAACCAGGCCGACAGCCCGGCCTCCGTGGTGTGGGACATCATCGTCGTGCAGCACGAGATCGGCCACAACTTCAACTCCCCGCACACCCACGACTACTGCAACATCGGCGGCAGCGCGATGCCGATCGACAACTGCTGGGCCGGCTGCCAGACCGGCGCGACCGTTCAGCTCCCGAGTTGCGCCGCACCCACTCCGTATTTCACCAGCGGCGGCGGCGCCGGCACGATCATGAGCTACTGCCACCAGCGCACCGGCGGCTACGGCAACATCGCGATGACGTTCGGGCAGTTCCAGACCTGCGGCACGATGCCGTCGCGCGAAGCCGACCGCATGAAACAGCACGTCGTCGCGCGCGCGCAGTCGTACCCGACCTGCTTTGCCGCCCCGAACTGCGGCAACGGCAAGCTCGATGCGGGCGAGCAGTGCGACGGGATCAATCTCGGCGGCGCGACCTGCTCTTCGCTCGGCTTTTCGGGTGGCACCCTGACGTGCTCGCCGACCTGCACGCTGGTGACCAGCACCTGCTCGAACTGCGGCAACAGTGTGCTGAACAGTGGGGAGGTCTGCGACGGCTCGGCCCTCGGCGGCCAGACCTGCTCGACGCAGGGCTGCACCGGCGGCACGCTGTCTTGCAATTCGACGTGCAGCGCCTTCAACAAGGCGAGCTGCACCGGCTGCCCGATCTGCAACAACAACGGCGTCTGCGAGCCGGGCGAGAACTGCACGAGCTGCCCGCACGACTGCGCAAGCGGGACCAGCGGCGGCGCCCGCTGCGGCAATGGTATCTGCGAAGCGGGCAACGGTGAGGACTGCGTGTCCTGCCCCGCCGACTGCAACGGCGTCCAGGGCGGCAAGCCGGGCAGCCGTTATTGCTGCGGCGACGGCGGCGGCTCCAGCCCGGTTTCCTGCAACGACGCCCGCTGCACTGCGAGCGGACGCCAGTGCACGACCGTGACGAAGGCGGCGACGAGCTACTGCTGCGGCGACGGCATCTGCCAGAGCGCGGAGACCTGCTCTACCTGCAAGCTCGACTGCAGCGGTGCTGCCGAGATCTGCGGCAACGGCATCGATGACAACTGCAACGGCAAAGTCGATTGCGCCGACGCGGGATGCAGCACGACGGCCGCGTGCCAGTGCAAGGCCAAAGGGGCGGGCTGCACGATGAACAGCCAGTGCTGCTCAGGCTCCTGCAACACGAGTGGAGGCCACGCCACGTTCACCTGCCTTTGATGGACAGAGCGACGCGGGTGGCACCGCACCGGTGCCACCCGCGTCGAAATGCATTTTCCCGCGACGTTCGCGCTTCAAAAACAACTCCAGGCAAATTTGTCCCGGACCCTGGCTTCCTGCCGGGACTGGAGTTGCTTCAGCGACGAGCGAGGCCCGGTGGGTTGACGGCGCCCTCGCGCTCGTCCCACGCAAGCTCGAGCGCCTCGAGCGACGCGACGTAGTCCGGCGGAAGGGCGTGCTCGCGCGCGCCTTCGACGACGATGCTGTGGTAGCGGTGGGACGGCCGGCGCAGCGGGTCGCGCCTCTCGCTGAGCAGCGTCTCGGCCGCGACGATCGTGCCCTCCGCATCCACGTCCACCTGGATGCGGCGGTAGACGCCGGACGGAACCCCTTCGGTCATGTCGAGATGATCGTGCTGCTGCTGCGTCAGCAGGTACAGCACTCCCCAGACAGCGCGACCCGTCGCGAAGGCCAGGTTCGCGACACCGCGCTCGCCGCCGCCGATCGGGATGTCGAAACACAGCGCATAGCCGTCGAGGCGCCCGACGCGAACCTCCAGGGGCTCGATCATCCGGCGACCGCGCATCGTCGCGCGCTGCATGTTGCTGCCGTACGCGAAATACCAGCGAGAGTCGTCCACGGCGGCCGACGACGCAGCCGGCGACAGGCGGGGGCAAGCCTTCCGGCAAGCGGGAAGCTCGCGCCATGGAAAACGTCGGGCTCGGAGCAACGATCTTCCGATTCCAGCTCCCGCCGGCGCCACTCAGCTTGGCGGCCTGAGCCGCCGCGCACCCCTCTCGGGCACGCGGGGCGGGCTCGAAGCCGGCGCCGCGGAGTCGCGCGCCCGCCTTTGAACCGGCGGCCCTGCATCGCGCGCCTCCCCTTGAACCGGCGGCCCTGCATCGCGCGCCTCCCCTTGCACCGGCGGCCCTGCATCGCGCGCCGTCCCCTGAACCGGCGCCGCTTTGCGCGCCTGATTGCCTTGCCGCTCTTTGCCGTTCGGGACGAGCAGCCAGTGGCGCCAGTGGCTGCGCGCATACGGCGCGCCCAGATCGACCAGCGAATAGCTTTCGGACAACTCATCCAGCGCCGCATCGCGCCGGTCGTCGTCGTCCGTCCGGTCACTGTACCACCACACGTACACGCTACGGTCCCGCAGCGGCAGCAGGCGCCCGGCCTGGCGGGCGGGGTCGGCGTAGCAGCAACGCCTGCCGCACGGAGTGGAGGCGGTGTTCGGAAAAGGACAGCCGTAGCGTACCGAGCAGAAGCGGCACGGGAACAGCACGTCGGCGCGGCCGCGCCAGGTGCCGAACTCGCGCAGGAAGCGCGCGAAGAACATCGACGGGTCCGTGGCGTTCTCCGACCTGCTGCGCGGATAGTAGATGATGAGGCCGGCGTGCTCGTCGTCGGCTTCGTGGCGCATCACGCGGATCATTTCCTGCATCTGGTGGCGCACGATGCCGTCGGCCGGGTCGTAGTCGAACAGCGGCCGGTGGTCGATGTGGTGATCGACCGTGAAGACGCAGCCGAGCACCCACGCATCGCTGGCCGCGCCGAGCAGAAGGCAGGTTGCAACGAGCACGCGCGCCGGGATGCACAGCTGGCGCAGCATCCACAGCGCAAGGCCGGCCAGCGCGAGTACGAGGAAGAAATCGCCGAAGAACAGGCGCTGGCTCTTGACCGGTCGGGCGATGAAGCCGGGCGAATACGCGAACAGCAGCAGTCCGCACCATCCGAGCACGAGAACGGTGCCGAGCAGTGTCGGAGACGGGCGCGGCAGTTTTGCCCGCCAGCGGCCGAGACAAGCGAGAACGCCGAACACGACGAGCGAGGCCACCAGTGCGTACGGCGCGAAACCTCCGAGCACGGCCCCCCGATCGAAACGCGGGAAGAACCCGATGCCGGCAAGTGCGGCAACGCGAGCGACAAGCGGCGGTGGCGGGCGCCGCGAATCCGGGTTCCACGGCCCGGCCGACATGTGCAGCACCTTGTGAACGTAGGCGCCGTCGGATCCGAGGTTGACGACGGCGACGCCTGCGAGCACCGCCGAGACCGCGAGTAGGCTGCGCAGCACCGTCGTGCGCCGCGGCTCGCCCTTCGTTGCCAGCGCAACGGTCCGGACGCCGATCCAGCCCAGCGCGTAGAACGGCAGGAAGAACGTGAGCGGGTACGCCTGCGAGATCCACGCGAACGCGAGCGCGAGCGCGAGCAGGCCGCGGATGGCGCCGCCCTGCAACATCAGCTCGCAACCGAGCACCGCGAACGTGATCGTCGCGAAGGCCTGCATGTTGAACGCCGAGATCGAAAGGTTCGTCAGCACCACCGGCGACATCGCCAGCAGCAGCCATGCCAGGCCCTCCGGGAACGGATCGCGCAGCACCAGCCGGAAAAGCGCCGCCGCCGCGGCGACGAACATCACGTCGTAGACCACCAGCACCGCCGTATTCGACCAGAACAGGCTCACCTGGCTGAAAAGACGGTGCAGCAGCACCGAAAGCACCGACTCGGCGCCGGTGTTGTACAGCGGAAACGAAAACGGATTGTGGAAATGCAGTTCCGGCCGCGCGAGCAGGTTACCCAGCGTGACGAAGGAATTCGCGTTGAGGAAGCTGATCAGGTCCCAGTTCGTGAAGTCGTCGGAATCCCACAGCAGGCGAATCGCGACCAGCAGGGCGAAATGCGCCAGCGCGAGCCTGCGAAACCAGATCCAGCGACGCGAACCGGCTTCGCCGGGCTCCATGCTCAGCCGAGGTGACGGGCAAGGAAGTCGCCGAGCCTTGAGGCAAACCAGTCGGGATCTTCGAGATAGATGCCGTGGCCGCGGCCGGCGACGATTTCGATTTCACTGCCGGCAATGTTGCGGCTGAGGATCACCGAGCCGCCGACGCCGAGGAAATCCTTCTCTCCGACGATGACGATAGTGGCCGCCGCGACGCCGCGCAGCGCCTCGGTCAGCGGATCGACATTGAGCGAGCGCATGGCCTCGATGACGAACGCGGCGCCGGGACCGTCGGGGACCGGACTGCGCTCGGGCTTCATGCCCATCAGCTTCATCATCGCCGCACCGCCTTCTTCGCGCGCGACCTCGATGCAGTGCGAATACCACGCGGCCGTCTTGTCGTTGCACTCGCTGGCGGTGCCGATGAGGCCGAGCGCGCTCGTGCGCGACGGAAAATCCACCGCGGTCTGCTGCACGACGACGCCGCCGGCGCTGTGCCCGACCAGTGCACTGCGCTCGATGCCGAGCACATCGAGAAGCCCGACGAGGTCGGCGGCAAGGTCGTGGCGCGTACAGGGCCCCGGGGCAGCCGTCGTGCCGCCGTGGGCGCGCAGGTCGTAGCGAAGCACGCGGAAACGATCGGACAGCCGCTCGGCGATGCCGCTCCAGATCTCGAGCGAGGCGGCCAGCCCGTGCACGAACGTGACGACGGGCCGCGCGGGATCGCCGGCGATCTCGTAGCGCACGTCGAGGTTTCCGACACAGACCTGCATGCCGCTACTGCTCGGCCCACGCGCGTTCGACGTAGGCACCGTCGCGCGCAGACCATCCGAACGCCTTGATCGCGCGCACTTGCCGGTCGTAGACCGAAACGACGAGCTGCAGTGCATCCGGGTACGACGGCTCTCCGAACGGAGTGGCCTGCGCCGTGTCTTCCGCGGAAAAGTACGACTCGTGGTCCGGGTGCGAATGGTAGAACGCAAGCAGCGTGGCACCGCCGGTGTCGGCAACCTCGAGCGCACGCCGCAGGTCGTCGGGATGGCCGGAGTACGCGATCCTGGCCGTGCGCGGATAATTGGCGGGATCCTTCGCGTGCATCTCGTCCTGGATGTTGCGAATGCGCAGTGCGCGCGTCGCTCCGTCGGCGAACGCGACGACGATGCCGCAGGCCTCGTCCGGATACTCGAGGCAGCAGTGTTCGCGCACTTCGTTCATCGTCGCTGCCTGGATCAACGTCGTCATCGTCCGAGCCGGTCCCGCCGCGTCGCCCCCGCCGCCGCACTTCGTTCCTGCACCAGTGCCAGAAGCACCCGATTGGCGGAAACGTCAATGCCGCGGGCATCGCCGCGGCGGCACACCTCACCGCAGATTGCGTCGATCTCGGTCCTCCGGCCGCGCTCGAGGTCCTGGAGCATCGACGATCGGTGCGCGGCCGTGACCGGCACCAGGCGCTCGTGGAAGACCCGGCGGTATTCGGCGGCATCCTTCCATGCCAGGCGGACGCCTTCGGCCTCGGCCACCGCGAACGCTTCGTCGATCACGCGATCCATCACGCGCCGCCTCGCCGGGTCGGCGGCCAGCTCGCCGTAAGACAGCGAGAGCAGCGCGCCGAGCGGATTGAGCGCGGCGTTGTAGAAGACCTTGCCCCACAGCGCGCCGAGGATGGCCTCGCTCGGCGCAGCGGGAATGCCGGCTCGCGCAAAGCGCGCCGCCCACCGATCGGCTCCGTCGTCGTGCGCGGACGCGGGATGGCCGATCAGCGTCGGCTCGGCTTCGACGGTGACGCGCACAGTGCCGGGGGCGGCGATCTCTGCGCCGAAAATCACGCGGCCGGCAAGCGAGCGTTCCCTTCCAAAGCGCTCCGCGAGCTTTTCGACGTTGCCGAGACCGTTCTGCAGCGAGATCGCGCGTCCCTGCCCGGCAAGGCAGCCGTCAGGAAGGGAGCGCAGCAGCGGCGGGGTCTGGGAGGCCTTGCAGGTGACGAGGATCGCATCGTAGGGGCCGCACGCCGCGGCGCCTTCCGTGAACGCGGCCGCCAGCGGCGCCTCGTGGATGCCCCAGATCCCTTCGACACGAAGGCCGCGCGTGCGAGCCTCGTCAAAATGCGGTCCGCGGCCGATCGCGTCGATCCGGCAGCCGTCCTCGGCCAGCAGGCAGGCGAGCACCGAGCCGATCGCCCCGCAGCCGGCGACGAGCACGCGCTCACGGCCCGGCTCAGAAACTTCGAAGGTCGCGCCTTCTGGTGCGTCCACGTTTCGATCCTTTTCCGGCCCGATTGCCTCGCGTCCGGCGCCTGCCGAGGCCGCTCGTTTGACGCACTGCGACGCATCCGGTATGGGCCGCCTTTTCCTTCGAGGCTGGGAGCCTCCCCGTACGACCCGGCAACGTGCCCGGTATGCCGAGAGAGATTCGAATGGAACAGACCCCGAACGATTCGACGTCGATGGAGCGCTTCCTCAAGCCGAAGGCCGTGTCCTCGCGCAAGCTTGCGCGCGACCCGGGCGGCCGCCTGCTGATGGCCGAGGAGAGCGCACTGGACATCGACCGCATTCGCGACGCCGGCATCACGGTAACCGACCTCGGCCGCCGGGTACGCGTCTACACGTCCGACATGACCAAGCAGCTCGCTTCCTACATCGTTCCGGTCGAGGTCTGCCACCTCACCCCGGACCAGGCTCGCCTCTCGGACGGCGCCAAGGTCCAGATCGGCCGCCTGATCGCCAACGAAGGCCTGTACATCCGTCACAATCCGGGGCTTCGCGAAATCGGCATCAACGACCGCGGCGACGTCATCCTGCGCCAGGACGCCGAGACGGCCGAGGACTCGACGATCGGCCCGCTGCTCAACTCCCACAACACGACGCAGTCGACGCTGACCGATCGCCTGGTGGCGCGCATCGACAAGAAGACCCACGACCGCGACGTCAAGGAAGCCCGGGCCTGGCTCGAGGCGATGGCCGTGCTGTCGGACGAGAAGACGCTGAGGGCCCGTTTCCTGTCGGCCGGCGTGCAGTGCGAGCACCGCGGCAACATCGACCAGCTCTACCGCACCACGCAGGCGAATTTCTTCCAGCTGAACGACCCGGTCGCCCTCGAGCTGCAGACGGCGCTCGAAGAGCGCTTCCGCCTGCTCGAAAAACCGGTGCCGATGGTGCGCGTGATCTCGGTGGTCGGCATTCCGCCGAACGAGCGCGCCTACAAGGAATACGTCGCCCAGCTCAAGGCCAAGAAGCAGAACCCGATGACGCTCGGGTTGCCGAGCCGGCTGCGCGATTCCCAGTTCTTCGACGGCGCGTCCAAGTCGATCCCTCCGTCGTGCTTCCTGTACGCGTGCCCGCTCGAGGAGATCGGCGAGGCCATCTACGTGATCACGATCAACACGGACTACCACGGCGAGATCAAGAACCGCGGCATTCACGCCGGCGTCACCACCGTGATGTCGCGCGCCGAAGTGCTGTCGGCGCATGCCTCGTGCGCGATCCTCGCGAGCAGCGGCGCGGGCACCGTATTCCTCGGCGCAAGCAGCGCCGGCAAGACCGAGGCCGCGACGTTCTGGGGCGAACGCAACGTGCACGCGAGGCGCCGCGAGCTCGAGCGCCGCTACGCGATCGAACACAAGGGCGACCGCAAGAAGGCGACCGAGATCATGGGAACGGTCGGCTACCTCTGCCAGGACGACTGGATCCACATCGTGCCGTCGGGCAAGGCCCAGTGGGACGTGTGGCCGTCGGAGCGCTTCTTCTACATGCGCTCGCGCAACCTGCTGTCACGCGACCTCGTGCTCGCCGAATCCGAGCCGATCCTCGAGAACGCCACCGCCGACTACGGCGCCGGCGGATCACGCGAAAGCCTCGGCCGCGTCACGCACCAGTATCCCGACGAGCGGCTGCTGTACGATCCCGATTCCGACACGTACTTCTGCGACCGCGACGTCCACCAGATCGGCGCCGTCGTGATGCTCGAGCGCGACTCCGAGTACGATTTCGCGATCCGCCGTCTCAGCCCGTCGCAGGCCGTCGAGTTCCTGCTGCGCGGCGGAACGCCTTCGGGCGGCTCGCATCCGTTCTACAACGACTACACCGACCTCTCGAGCCTGCTGATCAGCCAGGGGGTCGTCGGCGACCGGCTGCTGGCGGCTTTCGAGCAGGCCAAGCGCGGCGACGTCGCCGCGCTGATGAACGGCGACGAGGCCCTCGGCCGCATCGTGCTCGACCGGCTGACCGCGCAGATGGAGATCTGGAAGTTCTTCTTCAGCGACCTGCCGGTGTTCGTCGTCAACGCCAGCTCCGGCGGCGATTTCACGCAGGACGTGCTGTGGTACGCCTCCGAGCACACCGGCTTTCTCAAGCCGGGCAAGGAGAAGACCGCCGCCGAGATGCGCGAGCTGATGAAGAAGACGTACCAGGTCGACTACGACGCCGAAGGCAACTGGGTTTCCTCATCACTGGGCGCGTGACGCACGCGCGGCTGGGCGCGCAGCGTCGGTACCTGCGCGCCGCTGGCGAGGAACACGACGCCGCCGACCAGCGACGAGGCGAGCAGCACGATGAACCACAGGATGCTGAACACCAGCGCCGTGTCGCCGTTGACGCCGACGTGCTGCAGGAACCACACGTAGCCGGCCTCGCGGATGCCGAGCCCCGCGACGCTCACCGGCACGGCGCTCAGCACCGACACCAGCGGATGGAAGATGAAGTAGTAGCGCCAGTCGACGTGCATCGAGACGGCGTTGCCGAGCAGGATCAGCGACGAAGCCTGCATGATGTGGAAGCACGCGGAGATTCCCGCGGTGCGCACCAGAAGGCGACGATCTTTCCAGAACGGCTCGAGGTCCCTTTCGATCATCCGGTTGAGGCGGCCGCTTTCGGGCAGGATGCGTCGCGCAAGCATCGGGACCAGGAACCAGCCGACGGCCATCGCGGTGCCGCTGGCGACGACCAGCCAGATCATCGGCCACGGGAGGTCGAAGCGCCCGAACAGCACGATCGCCGCGACCGCGACGAACACCAGCATCACGAGCCCCGACAAGCGGTCGAAGATCACCGTGTGCAGCGCGACGGCGCGGCGCCCGGCCGAGGCGCCGAGGTAGAGCGCGCGCACGACGTCGCCGCCGAGAGTGGCCGGGCCGAACAGATTGAAGAACATGCCGATGAAGTAGTAGCGCTGGAATTCGGCCATCGGCTCGGTGAAGCCGACCCGCGACGCGATCAGCTTCCAGCGCCACGCCGTCAGGGCCTGGCCGACCAGGTACAGCAAAATGACCACGACGACGTCGGTGCGGTCGGCGGCCGACAAGGCGCGGACCATCGCCGCGGTGTCGATGCGGCTGACGACGAGGTAGAGGGCCCCGGCCGACACCCCCACCTTGGCCAAGGGAGAGGCGACGCGCATCAAAAGAGCTCTCCCGGACCGGCGGGGCTTTGTGCTCACGGCAGACTACGCGAATACCACCGTTCCAGCGGCCGCTCCAAGCCGGCGGCCCCGGCCTGCCCAGGTCCCGCCCGCCGTCCTCGTCGCGGCGCAAGGCGGCCGGAGACCGGAAACGGCGCCTTGACACCCCGGCCTTCCGCCGAAAAAATGCCGCCCCATTGCCGGCGCGGCAATCGGGAGGCAGGACGCGACGAACGACTAGCAGGGCCAGACCCCGGCGCTGCGCAATTGGCCCGGGGACAGCCCGAGACGAACGTTCGAACACACGCCGTACGTCACCGAGCAGCACCTGGCGAAGACAGGGCAGGACCGGCGGTCCGAATAACCGCCGCGCTGGCCCGTCTTGTCCACGAGTTCCCCGTCGCCGAGCGGCGATGGGCCGATGTTCACTCGATTCAACCTGGAGGATGAAATGAAAGCACCGTTCCGTTCCATTGCCCTTTTGGCCGCAGCCGCGGCCCTGACGCTGTCGGCTTGCGCCGATCCGCAGGCTGTCGGGGACATCAAAGCGTCGGTCGAGAGGATCGAGGCCCAGCAGAAGGACATCGTCACCAAGCTCGACGCGCTCGACAAGTCGAACAAGGACCTGGCGACCAAGGTCGCTGCCGGCGCCCGTCCCGCGGCCCCCAACGCCCCGGACCCGAACAAGAAGTACGACATCAACATCGGCACCGCGCCCGCCAAGGGGCCGAACGACGCGCCGGTGACGATCGTCGAGTGGTCGGACTTCCAGTGCCCGTTCTGCGGACAGGCCAAGGACCTGGTGCACCAGATCATCGACGCCTACCCGAAGGACGTGCGCTTCGTCTTCAAGAACTACCCGCTTCCGTTCCACCCGAACGCGATGCCGGCCGCCAAGGCCGCCGTCGCCGCGCAGAAACAGGGCAAGTTCTTCGAGATGCACGACCTGCTGTTCTCGAACCAGCGTGACCTCTCCCCGGAGAAGTACGAGGAGTTCGCCAAGCAGATCGGCCTGAACATGGACCAGTTCAAGAAGGACATGGACTCGCCCGAGATCGCGGCACAGATCACGAGCGACATGAAGGAAGCGGGCGATGTCGGCGTGCGCGGCACCCCGACGTTCTTCATCAACGGCAAGCAGCCGGCAGGCCGTTCGTTCGAGCTCTACAAGTCGATCATCGACGACGAGATCAAGAACGCGAAGAAGGGCTGACCGGCTTCTCCCGGTGATTGCGGGGCCGCCCTCCGGGGCGGCCCCGCTTTTTTTTGCGATTTCGGTCTCGTCCGCGCCTGTGGCATCACGGCCCTGCGCCGCGACAGCCGCCGGCGTACCGACCAGCATCCCCGTCGATGAAAAACGCACTGTCCCTGATCCTCAAGTTCGTGGTCGCGCTGGCGATCTTCGCCGGCATTTTCGTCGAGTTCGGCGGTGGCTACGCTGCCGTGAAGACGAGCGAGCTCGCCAGTCCCGGCGCGATCGAAGTCTCCAATCCTGCCTACCCGGGAATCGTCGGTCGCGTGAAGGCCAGGCTTTCCGGTCGGGAGCTGCCGCCGCCGCGCCTGCCGTCGACGATGGCGGACGCGTGCCGCAACGCCGGCGAAGGGGCGGTCTTCGTGCGCACCGCCGACGGCCAGAGCCGCCGCATCAAGACGCTGAGGCACTGTGGCGAGGCGGCGTTGCAGTCGCTGTACGTGCAGCAAAGCGACGGCAGCTACCAGCTCGTGCCGCTTGCGCAGGCGCCCGAGAACGCGTTCGTGCGCCTCCAGGGCTTCCAGCTCGTGCCGGCCGAGCTGTCGGACCTGTGGGCCGAGATCAAGAGCGTCAAGCCTTCGGTGTTCGTGCCGTGGTTCCTCGCGGCGATGGCGATCAAGCTCGTCGGGATCTTCGCGAATATCTGGCGCTGGCAGATCCTGCTGGCCGGCCAGGGCATCGAGATGAAGTTCGGATTCCTTACGAGCACCTACTTCATCGGACGTTACTTCGGCATCGTCACGCCGAGCACGATGGGCCTGGATGCGTGGCGGCTCTACGAGACCGCGCGACTGACGAAAAAACCGATCGAGTGCACGACGGCGCTCGCGGTCGAGCGCATCATCGGGCTGGTCGGCCTGCTCGCGACGATCCTGCTGTTCATGCCGTTCGCCGGCCGCGTCACCCAGGGCCAGTCCTTCGGCGAGATGATCGGCGCGCTGAAGGTGCCGCTCGCGGGCGCGATGCTGCTCGGCGTTCTCGTGCTGCTGCAGCCCGCGTGGTTCACGGGACTGATCCGGCTCGTTCCGAACGAAAAGGCCCGGCGCATCGCGACCAACGTCGTCCAGTCGGCCACCGCCTACTCTCACCAGCGCGGAACCCTGCTGTTTGCGCTCGTGCTCGCCGTCGTCGGGCAGGTGACGACGACGCTGATGTATTTCTGCAACGCGATGTCGATCGCAGCCGAGGGCGTGCACACGCCCGAAGTGCTGTTCGCGTCGGCCGTAATGACACTCGGAACCTTCATCGCGCCCTCGGCCTCCGGCGAAGGCGTGCGCGAGCTGGTGTTCGTCTGGCTGCTCGGCAGCAAAGCGGGCGCCGTCAAGGCGTTCCTGATCGGCAATCTCGGATTCTGGATCGAGAAGGTCCCGCTGTCGGTACCGGGCGGCATCATCCTGTTGATGCGCAACGATCCGACCATCCAGGCGGTCACCCGCGAGGATCTCGAGCGCGTGACCGGGCGACATGCATCGGCGCCGACGGAGGCTTCGTGAGCGCGGACACGTTCTGTACCCGTTGCGGAACGCCCCGTGCTTCCGGCAGTCGCTTCTGCACTTCCTGCGGCGCGCCGCAGGATGGAACGGCTGCGGCCGGCCACGCGGGCGGGGCGGCGGCCAGGGCGACGGTCAGGAATGGAGTGCCGCTGCCGGCGGTGATCGTCGGCACGCTGCTGCTCATCGCCGGCGGCGTTGCGGCGTTTTTCGCGCTGCGCACGCCGACGGAAGTTCCGCGCGCCGTGCCCGGAAGCCCCGGCGGCCCTCCCGGCGCGAGCGCCGCCGCGCAGGCACCGGGCGGCCAAGGGGGACAGGACGGCCTTCCGAGCGGACATCCGAGCATCGATCTTCCCAAGGAAGTGCTCGACTTCCTCGACGGGCTCACTGCCGACGCCGACAAGAATCCGCAGAGCGTCGATGCCTGGCAGAAGCTCGCGCGCGCCCGCTACCGCGCGAGCGTGATCAACGGTTCGTACCGGGCTTCGGCCGAGCAGGCTCTCGACAAGCTGATGGCGCTCGACCCTGCCAACGCCGAAGGCCTGCGCATCTCGGCCAACCTCTCGTACGACAGCGGCGATTTCCCGGAAGCCGAAAAACGCTTCCAGGCATTCCTCGCGAAATATCCTGACGATCCGAGCGCAATCACCGACCTCGGCTCGACGCAGCTCTTCCAGGACCACGTGGACGACGCGATCGCGACGTACCAGAAAGCAATCGCGAAAGACGCCAAGTTCATGCAGGCGCATTTCAACCTCGCCATTGCGCTGCAGAAGCAGGGCAAGAAGGACGACGCGATCGCGTCGTTGCACCGCGCGATGGATCTCGCCGACGATCCCGATGAGCGCCAGCACGTCGAGAACGCACTGGCCGAGATGGAAGGGCGCGAGCCTCAGAAAATCGCCGGAGCGCATGCCGAGGCAATGGAAGAGGCCGGCGGAGCACCTCCAGGGCAGGGCGCGGGGATGCCGGGTGGAGCGCCGGGCGGAATGCCGGGTAGTGCGCCAGGCGGCATGCAAGGTGGAATGCCAGGCGGCATGCCTGGTGGAGCACCGGGCGGAATGCCCGGCGGCGGAATGCCGATGCCTCCCCCGGCTCCGGACCGGGACGTCCCGACCAATGCCACGAGCGACTTCCAGCGCGCCGCCGAAAAGCCGCTGATCATGCATCCGATCGTCGGCCCGCGCGTCGTGCGCTTCGAATGGAAGTCCGCCACCGCCGGGAGCGTGCGCATTGCGGACTTCCCGATGGACCGCATGCCGCCGTTCGCGCGCGACAAGTTCAAGTCGGGCATGGCCGCGAAGATCGGACAGATCGCGGCGACAGGCGGGATTCACGAGCCGGTAACGATCGACCTCGTCGACGACGCGACCGGCAAGGTGATGGACACGCTGCAGGGCTCCGCGGGGGCGACGCCGTGACCAGCGCCGCAAGCGACGGCCTCGCGGCTCCGTACTACCTCGCGCTCGGAGACGAGGTCGAGGTCTTCGAGGCGGCGTTTCGCCAGAAGCTGCCGGTGCTGCTCAAGGGGCCGACGGGGTGCGGCAAGACGCGTTTCGTCGAATTCATGGCGTGGAAGCTGCTGCCGCAGACCGAGGCGCGCCCCCAGTCGCTGATCACCGTGGCGTGCAACGAGGATCTTACCGGCAGCGATCTCGTCGGCCGATATCTGGTGCGCGGCGACGAGACGATGTGGATGGACGGACCGCTCACCCAGGCGGTGCGCGTCGGCGCGATGTGCTACCTCGACGAAATCGTCGAGGCGCGCAAGGACACGATGGTGCTGATCCATCCGCTGACCGACCATCGCCGCATTCTTCCGGTCGACAAGCTCGGCATCACGCTCGCGGCCCACGCCGATTTCACGCTCGTCGTCTCCTACAACCCCGGCTACCAGTCGGTGCTGAAGGACCTGAAGCCGTCCACGCGCCAGAGGTTCGTGACGCTCGAGTTCGACTATCCGCCTCGCGACAAGGAAGCCGAGATCATCGCGCATGAAAGCGGCATTCCGGCCGAGACGGCGATGGACCTGGCGCATCTCGGCGAGCGCGTGCGCGAGCTCAAATCCGGCGGGCTCGAAGAGGGAGTCTCGGCCCGCCTGCTGGTTTACGCAGGACAGCTCGTGCGCCAGGGCATGACACCGCGCCGGGCGTGCGAGGCGACGGTCGTGCGGGCGCTCAGCGACGACCGCCAGACCCAGGCGGCGATCGGCGAGCTCGTCAGCGCGATCTTCGCATAAAGACTGCCGCGGCGAATCGGGCCATGGCCAGGGCGCGCGCATGGATCGAAAGCCGTCACCTGCGCGAGAGCGCCGATGGTGCCGCAGCGCTCGCCGCCCTCGAACGTCTCGCGCCTTCCCTCGCTGACGGCATTCTCACGCGTGCCGATGCGATCGCGCAGACGTCGACGAGTCTCGCGCACGCGTTCCTGCCTCGTGCGGTTGCCGCGGCCTCCCGCGGTGAGGCAACGTACGACGCATGGCAATCCACGCTGACCGGAGTGACCGGCGACGAGGCGATGCCGCGCGAGCTGGCCGTCGCTTTTTTCCGCATCGATTCTGCAGCGCTCGGGAGCTGGCCTTCCGATCTTCGCAGTGCGTGGGTCACTGGGCTGCAGAGGCTGGCCGCCGCGTCGCGGCGTCTCGCGACCGCCGCGATCGATGCGACTGCCGCCATCATCGAAAGCGGGCGTGAACCGGACGTCGCGACTCTCAACGAATGGTCAGGCGCCGCGCTGGCGCTGCTCGACCGCGGCGGCTGGCGCAGCGAGTTTCTTGCCGAGTCCTACCTCGGAGGCGCCGCGAGCCTCGTCGGGCGCACCGATTCGCGTGTATTTCGCCTGTGGGCCGGCATCGTCGCCGTGCTCGGCAGCACCGGTCGCAATCCCAAGCCGCCGGTTCCGCCTGCACTTCTTTGCGAGCTCGGCTGCGAAGCGATCGATGCGCTGCTCGCGCTGGTCGCGACCGCCAGCGCGGTGAATGCGAAAGCCGCAGAACGGATCCTCGGGGCGACACCTGCCGCCGTGCAGCATCTGCAGAGCGAGGATGCCGCTGCGCTGCTTCGCGCCTGCGCGTCCTGCCCCACGTTCGATGCCCTGGCCGATTCCCTCGCTCTCGTCGGCGGAGTGCTGCACGGCGTCTCGCACGATGCACTGCCGTTGCTGCTCGAGCATGCCCGGCGCATCGCCGCGGACGCTCCCGCCGCGCTTCCCGCCTTCCTGCGCACGATGGACCGCGCGATCGAAGACGGCGGCCGCGAAGGCGTGGAGCTGTGGGTCTCGCGCGGTATCGAGCTTGCACGCAGCGCCGGCCCGGAGGCGGCCATTGCGCACTTCCGGCTCGAGACTCGCACCTCGCACAAGCTTCTCGTGCAGCGCAGCACGGCCGTCGCCTTCGAAGAGGTCGACGGGATGCTGCGCCGCTACCTCACGATGATGTCGCGGCGCTCGTTCCAGCTCGTGCCGGGCCCCGGCATCTGGATGCGTCCGCCTCTTGCCGCTCCCGAGGACGTCGCGATCCGGCTTCCCGAGCGCGTCGACCTGTTCGAATCGACCGACGACAACCAGGCACTGTACAAGGTCGTCGCGACGCACATCGCGGGGCGCTTCGAGTACGGCACGTATTCGCTCGATCTCGGCGAGCTCGGGGCGCGCGGATGGATCCCGCCTCTTGCGCCGCCCGCCGATGCAGGCGAAGCGAGCGATGTCATCGCATTCCTCGGCTGCTTCCCCAATCCGCTGCTGGCCTCGTCGCTGTTCGTGCTGCTCGACGGAGTGCGCGTCGATGCCTGCCTCGAGCGCGATTTTCCGGGCCTTCGCACCGAGCTCGCGCGGCTCGGCCGCCTCTACGCGGCCACCACGGTTCCTGCCGCGCAGGACCGTCACGACGAAAGGCTGCTGGAGACCCTGTTCCAGATGGGGCTTGCCAGGCGCCGCGTCGAGGAGCTCGAGCCGCGGCTTCGTGCCCAGGGCGAGTTTCTCGCGGCAAGCATCGAGCTGCTGCGCTCGCCGCAGGCCACCGTTTACGACAGTGCCGCGCTTGCGATCGCGTTCTACGGAGGCCTTGCGTTCGCCGACGCGCGCGCCGGCGACGACGACGGCGAGCTGGCGTTCGCGGAGATGGGCGGAGCGACGGTGATCGATCCTTTCGAGCACCTCGACGGCGGCGAGCGAAGCCAGAATACCGCACCGTGGCGCCCCGATCCGGCTCGCGCCGAGCGCGACGAGACTGCGGCCGAGGTTCGCCTGCAGCTGAGCGACGACGAGCAGGCGCCGGGCGGTGGCAGGCCGGTTTCCCTCGAAGAGCTGAAATCGCTGCTCGAGCGCGGCGGCGACCTGCGCATCAGCGAGGCGCACGGCAGCATCGAGGAAGGCCTCGGCCTCTACATTACCGACCTTCTCGGGAAAGTTGCCGCCGACCAACTGCGCGAGCTTCGCGAAAAGATCGCCAGCGGCGATTCGGCGGCGATCCGCGCGTGGCTGACGCGCCAGGCCACCGGCACCAGCGTCTACTACGACGAGTGGGACTATCGCATCAACGACTACCGCCGGCGCTGGTGCCGCGTCACCGAAGTCGAAGGAAGCCAGGACGCGGGCGAGTTCTTCGTCGACGTGCTGGCGCGCTCCGGCGAGCTGGTCGGGCGCATCAAGCGCGATTTCCAGATGCTGCGGCCGGACCAACTCCGACGAGTGCCGCGCACCGAACAGGGTGAGGAGCTGGACCTGAATGCGCTGGTCGAGGCGCATTCCGACCGGCGCGGCCGCCGCACGCCGAGCGACCGCCTCTACGTCGCGCGTCGCCCGGAAGAGCGCGACGTCGCAACCTTGTTCCTGATCGACATGAGCGCATCGACCGATGAGCCGCTGCCCGAGCGAGACGGCACCGCGTCCGGCAACCGCGTGATCGACCTCGCGAAGGACACGCTGGCGGTGCTCGCGCAGGTGCTCGGCGAGATCGGCGACAGCTATGCCATCTACGGGTTCTCCGGCCACGGCCGCGACAATGTCGAAGTCTACCGCATCAAGTCGTTCCAGGAGAGGCTGAGCGACGTCGTCAAAGGGCGCCTCGGCGGCATCGCGCCGAAGCGATCGACGCGCATGGGCGCGGCGCTTCGCCACGCCGGCGAGAAGCTCGCGCGTACGACAGCGCGCTCGCGCCACGTGATCCTGCTGAGCGACGGGTTTCCGCAGGACTTCGATTACGGAGACGACCGGCGCTCGAACGTGTACGGACTGCGCGACACGATGCAGGCGCTGCGCGAGCTCGAAAGGCGCGGCATCCAGACTTTCTGCATCACCGTCGATCCGGCGGGCCACGACTATCTCGGCGAAATGTGCCCGAGCGCGCGCTATGCGGTGATCGACGACATCCACGAGCTGCCGAGCGAGCTCGTGCGCATCTATCGCAAGCTTACGCGGACCTGAGAAGAAGCGCGGCTCGCCAGGCTTCGAGCTTGCGTGCGAACGTCCACGACGCGTTGGCCGGGCTGGTCGACGGAAGGACAAGGTGCAGCAGGTCCTTGCCGTGCCCTGCGGCAAGAACGTGGCGACGGTAGCACACGGTGGCGCCGCCGCCGTTGGTCAGCACGCGAATGAGGCGCGGGTGTTCGCGAAAAAAACGCGGGAAATCGTTCGCGATCTCGCTCGCGGCGTCAATGTTTGAATCGAGGCTGCCGGGGCGGCGGCATGATCGCAGCACGTCCCAGACCGCGATGCGCGCAGCAAGCAGCGCGCGCAATCTCTCTTCGTAAGCTGCATCCGCAGCAAACCCGACGATATCGCCGAGGATCGGCCAGAACGCGTTGCGCGGGTGCGCGTAGTACTGGATGGCCGCGAGCGACGCGGTGCCCGGCATGCTGCCGAGGATCAGGATTTCGCAGTCCGCTGCGGCAATCGGCGCGAAACTGGAAACGGGCGCCGGCCGCCGGCGGGTCCGCCGCGGCGCCCCGCGCACGCGTTGGCGAGGGCTCACCGCGGAAACGCCGGCGCTCCCCAGCTCGCGGCGAACACGATCTCGGCCGCCGGCATTCTCGTGCGCGCGCCGCGGTCGCGCGCGACGATCTGCTCGTCGAGCCCGGTGCCGTCGCCGGGATAGCCGATCGCGAGGCCGGTCAGCGGCTCGGCTCCTTCGGGCACCTTGTAGATCTCGCGCACACGCTCCGGAACGATCCCGATCATCTGGTGCACGAAGAGGCCGCGCGCCGTCGCCTCAACGCAGATGTTGCCGCTGGCCAGCCCGAGGTCGTGCTGGGCCGCCTTGTTCGGCTTCGCGTTTCGACGAAACGCCGTCATCACGACTCCGATCGCGAGCACCGGCGCATGCTTTGCCCACACCTGGTTGCCTTCGACGAGGCAGCCGACCATCGCGGAATGCGCGGACCCGTCGCTGCGGCGCGCAACGATGTAGCGCCACGGCTGCTCGTTGTACGACGACGGAGCCCAGCGCGCGGCCTCGAAGATCGCCCTCAGGTCTTCCTCGGACACGTCGCGGTCGGAGTAGGCGTACGGGCTCCAGCGCTCGGCGAGCAGGGGCTGGATCGTTACGTCGGGATTCGCAAGTTTGTCGCTGCTGGTCATCGCTTGCCCTTGATCATTCGGGATTGGTTCATGCGAAATCGCTCCATTCGGGATCGGTTCATGCGAGATCGAAAAGGAGGAGCTCCGCGCCGTCGCCCGTTTGTAGCTCCAGGACGGACTCGTCGCTGACGGCAGCGCCGTCGCCGACGGAAAGCGTCGTCTTGCCTGCGTTCACCGAGCCGGCCGTGACCTGGAGCCACGCGTGGCGTCCCGGCTCGAGCCGGTGCGTGATTGCTGCTGCGGGCGCAAGGCTGCCGACGAAGATGCGTGCATCCTGGTGAATGCGGATCGACCCGTCCTGCGCGTCCGGCGACACGACGAGGTGCAGGCGTCCGCGCCGCTCGTCGGCAGGGAAATTCGTCTGCGCGTAGGCAGGCGTGAGCCCGGCGCGGTCGGGAACGATCCAGATCTGCATCAGGTGCACCCGCTCGGCTTTCGAATGGTTGTATTCGCTGTGGGTGACGCCGGTGCCTGCGCGCATCAGCTGGATGTCGCCGGGGCTGATCACCGAGCCGTTGCCCATGCTGTCGCGGTGCTCGAGGGCGCCCTCGAGCACCCACGTGACAATTTCCATGTCGCGGTGAGAGTGGGTCGCGAAACCGCGGCCGGGCTCGACGAAATCCTCGTTGATCACGCGAAGGGCGCGAAACCCCATCTGCGCCGGATCGTAGTAGTCCGCGAACGAGAACGTGTGATGGCTGCGCAGCCAGCCGTGGTCGGCATGGCCGCGGTCGGCCGACTTGCGGATGCGGATCATGGGCGTCGTTTACGGCTCCGTTGTTTCCGTGTCCACCTCGGCATCCACCGCGGCAGTTTCCACTTCGTTGCGCGCCGCGCGCGCCAGCTTTTCGTAGCGCGAGCGCAGCTTGGTGAGCTTGGTCTCCTCACCTTGCTCGAGGTCGAGGAGCTCGTTTCCGGCGCCGCGGGTCGCACGGATCAGCTCGTCCAGCTTGATCTGGATCGCGGCCGTGTCGCGGTTCTGGCTGCTCTGGATCAGGAAGACCATGAGGAAAGTCACGATCGTCGTCGATGTGTTGATCACGAGCTGCCAGGTGTCGCTGAACCCGAACAGCGGGCCGCTGGCCGCCCACGCGGCAACGACCGTCACCGCGAGCACGAAGACGCCGGGGCGGCCGCTGAAATACGACGCCTCCTTGGTTAGGCGCGAATACCAGGACGCCTTGTCTTGCATCGAAGAGTCTCCTCGCACTGTCGTCCGCGGCCGCACCTCAAACGCCGACAGCGACCACGGGCCTCCCTCTGCGAGGGGGCACGAGGAACCTCGCGAGACGACCAGTGTGGCGCCATTCAGACGAGGATCGCGACGCCGTGATCGGTGCGATCGGTAAGAATCTCGAACGCGGCCCGGTTTGCAGTGACCCAGGTGCGGCGCGGCTGGCCCGGCTGCTCCACCGAAAGCGTACAGGCGGCCAGCTTGGTGTTGAGGCAGGTCTTGGTGCCACCGGGAGGATTCGCATACGCCAGCCCGGCAAAAGCCTCCCGCGGGGCACGGATGGCGACGTCGATGCTGCCGGATGGTCCGCTCGAACGAAGCTTCCATTCGAAGAACGACCACTCGCCTCGCGCGCGCAATGCCGTCACAAAACGGCGGCGCGCAATCTCCAGACCGCCGGCGCGCACCACGACGAACGACAGCCTCGGCGTCCACACCGGCCCGACGCGGACCTGCGCGGTAGCGCATTCGAGAAACACGTCGGGCGCGTCGTCGAAGCCCGCCACCTGTCCCCACGCGTACGAATCGGTGTGGCGGCTTCCCCAGTTGTGGTTCTGGCTTCCTCTCCAACCATCGACGTCGATGACTTCGCCGTCGACGACGAGGCTGCCGTCCAGTCGCGCGTTCGGCGAGCCGACCAGCGCCTTCGCGCGCGGCAGGCCTCGCTCGTATGCTTCGCGCGGCAGCAGAAGCAGCGGCGCCATCGCGTCGCCGTGGTCGAGACTCCAGCGTACCTGGTGACCATGCGAGGCCGCGGAGCCGTCGGCCCGGCGCGTGTCGAGCGTCGCGCCCGCGATGCGCACGTCGAGTCCCTCCGTGGAAAAAGAACAGGCGGCCAGCGGCACCACTTCCTTGACTGCCGTCGTGCGAGCGCGCTCTTTGTCGAAGAAGATCGCCCACAATTCGCCGACGGCGTCGTCCGGACGGCCGCGGGGACAGAAGATCGTGTAGCGAATCCAGAATGCGAGCGGCCTGTCCGGATGGTTTGCCCTGAGGAACCAGCTTTCGTAGTGGCCGCCCGTCTCGCCGCTGCGAAACCGGCAGCGGTTCCACCAGCTTCGCTGCTCTTCGGCGTCGCGTACGGAAATCATGGTGCCTGCTTCGGCGGGCGCAAAGCGCCGCGCGTCCCGTGTCGGCTCCCGCTATCGGGGGATGCGCGATTCATGCCGCGCTACCACGGCGGCCCGGACAATTGAAGACGCGGCGGCAAATCGCGGCCGACCGCAATGTTGCGTTCGCCACACCGCAAGACCAAGATTCCCGCCGTTCCAGAATCCACAGGAGGTAGACCATGACTCTTCGCATCGGCGACACTGCGCCGGATTTCGAGGCCGACACGACCGAGGGACGCATCCGTTTCCATGATTGGATCGGCGACTCGTGGGCCGTGCTGTTCTCGCATCCCAAGGATTTCACGCCGGTCTGCACGACCGAGCTCGGCTACATGGCCAAGCTCGAGCCCGAGTTCGCCAGGCGCAAGACCAAGATCATCGGTCTCAGCATCGACCCTGTGGACTCGCACGCGAAATGGTCCGAGGACATCCGCGAAACCCAGGGCTACGCGCCGAATTACCCGATGATCGGCGATCCCGATCTCAAGGTCGCCAAGGCGTGGGGCATGCTTCCCGCCGAAACGGCGGGCGGATCCCAGGGTCGCACCGCTGCCGACAACATGACGGTACGCAACGTATTCGTCATCGGACCCGACAAGAAGATCAAATTGATCCTGGTCTACCCGATGACGACGGGACGCAACTTCGACGAAGTGCTGCGCGTGCTCGACTCGCTGCAGCTCACGTCCAAACACAAGGTCGCCACGCCGGTGAACTGGAAGCACGGCGAAGACGTGATCATCGCGGGTTCCGTCTCCGACGACGACGCGAAGAAGCAGTACCCGCAAGGCTGGAAAGCACCGAAACCGTACCTGCGCATCGTGCCGCAGCCGCGCTGATCCAGCGCCTTTACGATATCGGTGGGCGCCAGGCCGGCCGCTCGAAACGCCGGCTCCGCCGCGCGTTCGAAGAGGGCCGGCAGGGCGCCCGGCATCAGCAGTTTCCTTTCCGTTCGGCGTGGCCGTCCGGCGGACAATTGCAGATATATCGCATCACGACACGTTTGTCGGGGTCGAGACCGTGCTCGATCTCTTCGCGGAAAACCGCCGTGACGCCGGGCGACCATTCCTCTTCCGCAAGAACCGTGAACCCCGTGCTTTCGTAAAAAGGCCGGTTCCACGCTACGTCGCGGTTCGTCGTCAGCGTGACTTCGCGAAGGCCCGAGCGCGTCGCCCACTCGCAAACGGTGGTGACGAGACGGCGCCCGAGGCCGCGGCGGCCGTGGTCCGGATGCACGTCGAGCTCGTCCAGGTGAGCACGGCCGGGCTCGATGACGAACACCAGCGCGAATCCCACCGGCTCGTCAGCGTCCCGCGCGACCCACAACGTGCCGGCGGCCTGGGCTTCGGCAAAATCGTCGAGGCTGGACGTGGTCATCAGCACCGCGTCGGGCTCGTACCCGCGCAGCAACGTGGCCGCAGCGAGCTCGATGGCCGGCAGCCTTGCGACATCTCGAGGCCGTGCCACCGCGATGCGGTAGCCGGGATCTTTCGCGACGGATGTCACGCGCGCCAAACTAGCCGGTTCAAGCCCCGCTGTCCCCACGCGCCGCGCTGGACCGTTTGCGGCGGCCGTGGAAGCCTGCGCGCGCGATGGCAACACCGGCACAGAAGGCGGATTCATTCCGCGCTCTCCACCACCGCGCCTGCGCGTTCGTGATGCCGAACCCGTGGGACGCCGGCTCCGCCCACCTTCTTGCGAAGCTCGGCTTTGAGGCCCTCGCGACGACCAGCGCCGGCTTTGCGTTCTCGGCCGGGCGCCGCGACGGGACGACGACCCGCGACGACATGCTGGCGCATGCCCGCTGCATCGCAGCCGCCACTGCGCTGCCGGTCAGCGCGGATATGGAAAACGGTTTCGGGGACGATCCCGATGCGGTCGCCGAAGCGATCCGGCTCGTCGCGGGCACGGGCGTGGCCGGCGCATCGATCGAGGACGCGACCGGTCGGGAAGGCGATCCGATCCATGCCAAAGCTCTCGCGGTCGAGCGCGTTCGCGCGGCAGCCGAGGCCGCCCGTTCCGCAGGCTTCGCGCTCGTATTGACCGCCCGTGCCGAGAATTTCCTTCACGGCCGGCACGATCTCGCCGACACGATCGCCAGGCTCCAGTCGTATCAGGAAGCCGGCGCGGACGTGCTGTACGCGCCGGGGCTGCGGACGCGAGCCGAGATCGAAACCGTCGTGCGATCCGTCGATCGTCCCGTCAACGTGCTCGCCGGAAGCCTCGAGCCCGGCCTCGATGTCGCCGCACTTTCGGCCATCGGTGTGCGTCGCATCAGCATCGGCAGCGCGCTGGCGCGGGCGGCGCTGACGACACTGCTCTCTGCCGCCGGCGAGATGCGTGAGCGCGGGACCTTCGATTTCGCGCAGGGCGCGACGAGCTATCGCGATCTCAGCCTGCTGTTCGACTGAACGCTGCAAGGAGCATCGATGATTCTCGAAGTTGCACCGCTTTGCGTGAAACCGGGCCTGCAGGACCAGTTCGAAGTCGCGTTTCGCCAGGCGCAGGCGATCATCGCGTCGATGCCGGGCTATGTTTCCCACGAGCTGAGGCGCTGCGTCGAGCGTCCGGACGACTACATCCTGCTGGTGCGCTGGACGAGCCTCGAGGCACATGAGGTCGGTTTTCGGGGTTCACCCGGCTACCGGCAGTGGAGAACTCTGCTCCACCACTTCTACGATCCTTTCCCGACGGTCCTGCACTACGATGCAGTCGCCGGAGCCTGCGCAGAGGGCTGATCGCTATTTGCCGGTGCGCGCGGGCGCGCTTTCGGCCACGCGCGAGGCGAGCGAGGTCTCGACCAGGCGCGCGACGTACTTTCCGAGAAGGTCTACTTCGATATTGACGCGTGCCCCGGGCTTTCGCTCGCCGAGCGTCGTCACGTTTTGCGTGTGCGGGATCACCGCGACGTCGAAGCGCTCATCGCCAAGGTGAAAGCACGTCAGGCTGATGCCGTCGATCGCGACCGAGCCTTTCTCGATCAGCATCGGCATCAGCGATGCATCGATGCGAAACGTGAAAATCGAAGACTCGCCCTCGCCGCGAATCGCATCGACGGTCGCGGTGCCGTCGACGTGGCCGGAGACGAAATGGCCGCCGAGGCGGTCGCCGAGCTGCATCGCACGCTCGAGGTTGACGCGATCGCCGGCCGCCAGGCTGCCTAGCGTCGTGCGGCGCAGCGATTCGGCCGAGACGTCGACTGCGAAGGCGCCGCCCGCGCTGGAAACGACGGTCATGCATGCTCCGGAGATCGAGATGCTCTCGCCGAGCTTCCACGGCCCGAGCGCGGTCTCGACCCAAAGGCGTTGGCCCTCGGCCAGGCTTTCGAGCCTGGCGATGCAGCCGACATCCTCGACGATCCCGGTGAACAACGCTCAGCGACCGAGCAGGGAGCGGATCCAGCGGGTCACACCCGCCTCACCCTCCGCCTTGTGGAAGGCCTCGAGATCGCGGCGGTCGAACCAGACCCCGTGGCAGGTCGGGCAGATTTCCATGCGGACACCCTGGTCCGTCGTGGCGACCAGGCGGCTGCCGTCGCGCGGGCAGGCGCCGGTGCCGGCAGCAGCCTGGGCGGCAGCCTGCTGCTTGATCCTTCGGATCTGCTCCTCGCGCTGGGCGATAAAGAGGTCTTCGGCGGCTTTTTCCTTGTCGTGCAGCTTGTCGCCGAGCCGGTCTTTTTCTTCCATCGGTCCTTTTCCTTTTTGTCGTGGGAGGCCGTCGCCCCGCAAGGGCGCAGTATTCTAGCGTTTCGAGAAGAGAGGGCCAGCCCGCTCGCCCGAGGCGGGCGCGACGGCCTTGCCGGAGCCGCCGTCGTGCTTAATTTCGTTCCGGCGCGAGGCCGGCGCGCCGGGTGCGCGGTCGCGAAGCGGCCCCCGCGACTGTTGCGTGATCGCGAAGCGATCGCGGCAGGTTGCAAAGTCGCGAAGCCGCCTCGGCAGGTTGCGAGGTCGCGAAGCGACCTCGGCAAATTGCAAGGTCGCGAAGCCACCTCGGCAGGTTGCGAGGTCGCGAAGCGACCTCGGCAGACGGAAAAAAGGAGACCCCCAACCCATGGAGAAGAATTTCACGGACAAGACCCAGGCCGCGATTTCCGAGGCCCAGGGCCTGGCACTCGACCGCAACAACACGACGATCGAGCCCGAGCACCTGCTCGCGGCCCTGCTTGCGCAGGCCGACGGGCTTGTCCCCACGATCGTGCGCCGCCTCGGCCGCGAGCCGTCGGCGCTGAAGGCTCGCACCGAGGCGGCACTGTCGCGCCTGGCGACTGCTCCCGGCGGCACCGAGCTGCATGCCGGCACCCGCTTCGCAAAAGTCCTCCGCGAAGCCGGTCGCGCGATGGAGAGCTTCGGCGACACCTACGTCAGCGTCGAGCACCTCCTGCTGGCGCTCGTGGCCGACAAGGGAGAAGCCGGCAAGATCCTGGCCGAGGCCGGCATCAAGGCCCCCGACGTCGAGAAGATCATCCGCGAGCTGAGGCAGGGAGCCACCGTGCAGTCGGGCAACCCCGAGGCCACGATGGATTCGCTCACCAAGTACGGCCGCGACCTCACCGAAGCCGCGTCGTCGGGCAAGCTCGACCCCGTGATCGGGCGCGACGACGAGATCCGTCGCGTCATCGAGGTGCTCTCCCGGCGCACGAAGAACAACCCGGTGCTGATCGGCGAGCCCGGCGTCGGCAAGACGGCGATCGTCGAGGGCTTGGCCCGCCGCATCGTCGCCGGTGACGTTCCCGAAAGCCTGAAGGATCGCAAGGTGATCGCGCTCGACATGGGCGCGCTGATCGCCGGCGCCAAGTTCCGCGGCGAGTTCGAGGAACGACTGAAAGCCGTGCTCAAGGCGGTGCAGGAATCCGAAGGCCGCATCATCCTCTTCATCGACGAATTGCACACCGTCGTCGGCGCAGGCGCGGCCGAAGGCGCGATGGACGCCGGCAACCTGCTCAAACCCATGCTCGCGCGCGGCGAGCTGCACTGCATCGGCGCGACCACACTGACGGAGTATCGCAAGTACGTCGAGAAGGACGCGGCGCTGGAGCGACGCTTCCAGCCGGTGCGCGTTGCGCCGCCGTCGGTGGCCGACACGATTTCGATCCTTCGCGGGCTCAAGGAGCGCTACGAGATCCATCACGGCGTGCGCATCAAGGACGCCGCGCTGGTGACGGCCGCGATTCTTTCGGACCGGTACATCGCCGACCGGTTCCTGCCCGACAAGGCCATCGACCTGGTCGACGAGGCCGCTGCGCGGCTTCGCACCGAGATGGATTCGATGCCGGTGGCCCTGGACGAAGTTTCGCGCCGAGTGATGCAGCTAGAGATCGAGCGCGAAGCTCTCAAGCGCGAAACCGATGCAGCGTCGCGGCAGCGCCTCGAAAAGCTCGAGAAGGAGCTGGCCGAGCTGCGCTCCGAGCACGACGAGCTCAAGGCGCGCTGGGAAGTCGAGCGCGGCGCCAGCCAGAAGCTGCGCGACCTGAAGAGCCAGATCGAAGAAGTGCGAAACCAGATGCAGCAGGCCGAGAGGGCCTACGACCTCAACAAGGCCGCCGAGCTCAAGTACGGCACGCTCGTCGAGCTGGAAAAGAAGCTCGCGGCCGCCGAAGCGGGGCTCTCCGACGATTCGCGCCATCTCGTGCGCGAGGAAGTCAGCGAGGACGACATCGCCGAAGTGGTTTCGCGGTGGACGCGCATCCCGGTTTCCAAGCTGATGGAAGGCGAGGCCGAAAGGTTGGTCCACCTGGCCGACCGCCTCCACGAGCGCGTGATCGGCCAGCACGAAGCCGTGCAGGCGGTTGCGGACGCCGTCGTGCGCGCACGTTCGGGGCTTTCGGATCCGGATCGTCCTCTCGGGTCCTTTCTGTTCCTCGGGCCGACCGGTGTCGGCAAGACGGAGCTGGCCAAGGCCCTAGCGGCCGAGCTGTTCGACGACGAGCACGCGATGGTGCGCATCGACATGTCCGAGTACATGGAGAAGCACTCGGTGTCGCGGCTGATCGGCGCCCCGCCTGGATATGTCGGCTACGAAGAGGGCGGGCAGCTCACCGAGGCGGTGCGACGCAGGCCCTATACCGTCGTGCTGCTCGACGAGATCGAAAAAGCCCATCGCGAAGTGTTCAACACGCTGCTGCAGGTGCTCGACGACGGGCGCCTGACCGACGGGCAGGGTCGCACCGTGGTGTTCACGAACACCGTGATCCTGATGACGTCGAATATCGGCAGCGCCGAGATCCTCGCCTACCGCGGCGGCGACGATCCCGACGTCTACGAGCGGATGAAGACCGAGGTGCTCTCGCTGCTGTCGCGCGAGTTCCGCCCCGAGTTCCTCAACCGCCTCGACGAGATCGTCGTGTTCCACGGGCTGACTCGCGAGGAGCTGCGAAAGATCGTCGACCTGCAGCTCGCGCGGCTGGTCGCCCGCCTGGAGGCGCGCAACATCCGGCTCCAGCTCACCGATTCGGCGCGCAATCATCTGGCGCTGGCCGGGTACGATCCGGCTTACGGGGCCAGGCCGCTCAAGCGCACGATCCAGCGCGAGCTGGAAAACGAGCTGGCCCGGCGCATCGTCGCCGGCGAGGTGCGCGATGGCATGGAGCTCCTCGTCGACCACCCCGACGGTGCGAAGGCACTCCGCTTCGCCCCGGGTGTCGCCAAGGCGGCGTGAAGTGACAGCGGGCCTGTGACGGTTGCTACGCAATCTGCAGCGCCAGCGTAGCGCCGTCACGGCGGCGTCGTGGCAGGAGTTCCGGCGTCTCGCAGCGGCGCGCGGTCGAGCACCGGATCGATCAATGCCGTACCGAAGATCGACTGCCGGGACGGGCTCGTCGTGCACCACCAGTTGCCGCCTGCGGGGATCGCGCTTTCTGAATCGGTTTCGAGCTCGCGATCAAGGCCGGCCGGGCCGCGATTGCCGCAAAGCACGTTTCCACCGCTGCTCGTGACCGTGCGGTCGTCGATCTCGAGCTGTCCTCCGCCGAGATCCGCCTCGGATCCGACGAGCACGGCAACACCACCGTAGCCTTCTTCGCTCGACTTCTGGCCGCCGTTGTCTTCGATCGTCGTATCGCGGATCGACGCCCGCGCTGCGCCCGTCAGGTACACACCGCGAAGGTCGCAGCCGCGAAAGCGATCGCCCGCCAGCAGTGCCTCGACTCCGTGCCCCAGCCGCAGGCCGCGACGGCAGTTGTCGACTTCCGTGCCGCGCATCTCGACGATGACTCGGCCGTCGGGCCCGGACGCGGAAAAACGCGGCCCGTCGCACGGAAAGTCCGCTTCCTCGGTGTGCATGCGGGCGTTCTCGATGCGAAAGCGGCCCTCCGTCGTCACCCGCACCGGCGTGCGGCAAGCCGAGAAGTCGATGTCGGAGAAAATCGCCTGGAAATGGTCGACGACGCGCGGGTCGGGATCGGTAGCCGCCAGCACCCCTCCGTTTTCGGAACACTTGTCGCAGCCGTGGGCGACGTCGAGATGGCGGAACACGTTGCCGACGCCGCTTATGACGCTGCCGAACGCATCGTCGCACATGCGGTCGAAATGGACGTTCTCGACGACGTTGTCCCGTCCGCGCACCGGAATGCCTTCGAAGAAGCCGCGAACCGTCAGGTCGCGCACGACGTTGAAGTCGCCGCGAAGCTGCAGGAACTCCGCGCCCGAATCGACGTCGGGACAGCGGCAGGTAGCGTCCGGCTCGAGACCTTCGGGGCATTGCTCCGCAGAAAGCGGGGTCTGCCAGCAGAGCGGATCCAGCTCGAACGTGATGTTCCTTCCGGCGCCGTCGATCCTCAGGTTGTTGCAGCGCACTTCGCGAAGCGCCGGCGCGGAAGCAGCCGGAATCTGGATCACGGTGTCACTGCAGTCGAACACGATGGCGCCGGTGGGCGCGCCGCAGCTCGCGAGCGCTTCGTGGAATGCGTCGGCCGTGCACGGGATCGCGCAGGCCCAGCTTCCTTCGAGATTGACGCAGGGACGGCCGTCGGGGCAGCTCGCGTCGCCGCTGGCGCACTCATCGATGTCCTGGCAGGAGCCGGGGTCTCCCGAGAATCCATCGGGACAGCGGCAGCCGTCCATGGTGTCGTTGAGGATCGAGTCGGCGGGACACGCTACGCAGCGGACATCGTCGCCGCTTCGCGCGCAGGTTTCCCTCCGGCAGTCGGAGCTGCAGCCGTCGCCGTCGGCGGTATTGCCGTCGTCGCACTGCTCGAAGCCGGCGACGTGACCGTCGCCGCAACGAGCCTGGAGGCGATGGGCCGACTCGTCGATCTCGTGTTCGATGCGCGACGCTGCCGTTTCCGCGTCGGCGAGGGCGCAGTCCACCGACGCCGTCGCGGCCTGCCATGCAGCAACGAAATCTGCACGGGACTTCTGCTCGCAGTCGTGCACGGCTGCGGCAACGGCGTCCGCGTCGCCGAGGCCGGTGTTCTCGACGCAGGCTCCGTACACAGACGCGAACCGACGTGCCGCGCTGACCTGGAGATCGACGCAACGACCGGTCTGGTTCGGGGTCATGTCGCCGACGAAGCGAATCGGCCACGGAACCGGACCGGCAAGGGCAAGGGCATCGGCACTGGCCGGACAGACGAAGCCGGAGGCGGAAGCGCGTGCTTCGGCAGCTGCCATCAGGCGAGCGGCCTTGCGACCGGCATGCGCGACGCAGCGGTCGGCGAGGGCCTGGCCGGCAAAGGTGCGCAGACGGCACGAGAACACTGCCGAGACGACCGCACGGCTGGCGTGCATCTTGTCGCGGAAACAGCGGCCGGCATCGTCCAGCGCAGCGGCTTTGCTGCACGAGACCATCGAGAGCGCGGCGAACACAAGGACAGTGCGGCGCACGAGAAGCAGGGCGGACCGGAACACGAGCGGCCGAGATTAGGCTCGAATGGATGCACGCGAAAGACGAAATCCCGCAAAAAGCACGCCAGGCCGGCGACGTGCGGCGTGCAGCGGCATCCGTCGCCCAATACACGATCATCGAGCCGGCCGTCCGTGCACTGCGCCGCAGTGCCGCGTTCGAACCGGCCCAGCGTCGTCGCTAGACCGAAGGCGTGAGCGACCTTCGGGAGCCGTGGCTTTCGATGCTGGTCCTTCCGGCGGCCTACCCGTCCGAGGGGTCCGGCGCCTCTGTCAGCGGAAATACAGCCGCCGTCGAGAGGGTCGACACGCACATTTCGAACGTTTTCCTCACCCCCGGCCGCGTCTACAAGCTGCGAAGGCCGGTGACTCTTTCGTTCGTCGATTTTTCGTCTCCGCGCGAACGCCTGGCCGACTGCCTGCGCGAGGTCGCTCTCAATCGACGCCTCGCGCCGGACGTGTACCTCGGCATCGCGCCGATTCACTTCCAGGCGGGCGAACTGAAAGTCCGAATTGGCGACGCGCTCGAAACGCCGTGCGAGCAGGCCGATGTCGTCGAGCACTGCGTGGTGATGCGTCGCCTTGCGACCGGTCGTGACCTCAAGAGCCTGGTCGAGGCAGGCGTGGTGCACGCGGCGCACATCGATCGCATCGCCGACACGCTGGCCGCATTCCACCGCGCCTGGCGCATCCGCCCTCCCGCTCCCGAAGGCGACGAGCGCTGGGTCGCGCGCAGCACGGCGCCGGCTCGCGCCAACATCGCGGCGCTGGCCGAAGTTCCGTCGTGGCTGGCTCCCCGCGATGCGGTCGAGGAGGCGCGCGTTCTCGGCGCACGTTTCCTCGAGAGGCACCGCGCCGATTTCGAGCGCCGCTTCGACGAGGGGCGCATCGTCGACGGGCACGGCGACCTGCACAGCGAGCACGTGTGGTTCGAGACCGACGACGGACCCGCGCTGATGATCGACTGCCTGGAGTTTCGCGAGGATTTCCGCTGCATCGACAGTGCTTCCGACATCGCGTTTCTCGCGATGGATCTCCGGTATCGAGGTCGCGGCGATCTTGCGGCGCGCCTGCTGCGACGCTACGCGCGAGACGGCGACGACTGGCATCTTTTCACCGTCGTCGACTACTTCCAGAGCTATCGTTCCCTGGTGCGCGCCAAGGTCGCAGCGCTGGTCGCCGTCGACGAATCGCTTCCCTCGGCGCAGAGGGACCACGCGAAATCGAGCGTCGGAGCGCATCTGCAACTCGGGCTCGAGTTCCTTCGCGACAAGCCTGCGGGCAACGTCATCGTCACGTGCGGGACCATCGGCACCGGCAAGACGACGGTGGCCGAAGCGCTGGCCGATCGCACCGGCGCAGTCGTGATCTCGTCGGACTGGCTGCGCCGGCATGCGGCCGCAGCGTCGGCGAGTCACGTCGCGGCTCGTTACGATGACGCAAGCCGCAACGCGATCTACGAGCGCATGCTCGAAGCGGCGGGATGGGTGATCGACTCCGGACGCACGGTGATTCTCGATGCCACGTTCTCGAGAAGGCAATGGCGCCAGGCTGTCGCGACGTGGGCGCGCGAGCGTGGCGTGGCTCCCGCGCTCGTCGAAGTCGTCGCTCCCGGCGACGAGGTGCGCGAGCGGCTCGCGTCCCGGGAGCGCGCCGGCAACGACGCGTCGGAGGCCGGGCCGGGTCTCATCGACACGATCCGCGCCGAATTCGAAGCGCCGGACGAGTGGCCAGGCGATCGCATTGCCCGCATCGACAGCGGCGGGGATCGATGGGAGCGGCAGGTCGACGAAGCACTGGCCCGACTCGGGCTCGGCCGCCGCGCCGGCGGCTGACCGCGGCTCGCGGGCGCCGCCGAGTCCGGACTCGCTCAGCGCCGCGCGTGTCCGGCGATAAGCGCAACCGCGCGCGCCAGCTCGGCGGCCGCACCGTCGAAGATCGACGGCCAGCGAGCCAACACGTGCTGGTCCGGCCTGACCAGCAGCGCTCCATCGTCACCGGCTGCGAATTTGCGCCACCATTTCTCGTCATCGAATGGAACGACTTCCACGTCGAGCCCCCTTGCGAGGTCGACCCACCGCGAGCCAGTTCGCACCAGCAGCGTCGCGTGTTCGTACGAAGCGAGATCCAGCGTCGAGACACGCCGTCCGTCGCGGACGATCCATCCGTGGGGAAGCCGCGAGCCCGGCTGCGACGATGGGGCAAGTTCGCGCACCGGATTGGCGACACGCAGTGGCTCGCTGCCGTCCGCAACGATTGCACCGTTTTCGTAGCGGTAGCCGAGCTGGAGGCCGAGCATGTCGAAGTGCTCGGCCTGGTTCGCGATTGCAGTGGCAACTTCGGCGCGACGTGACGGCGTCGCGAGCATGTCGCAAAAATTCGCTGCTGCTTCGTCGGGAGCCGCCGCCGTACCCATCGCCAGCGGCACCTCGAAGAGGCGCATCGCATTGGCCAGGCTCTGCTCGGCATTGTACTGCGCGACGCTCTTGCGCTCGCTCTCGTACGTGTCGAGCAGTGCAGGTGGTGCGCCGCGCCGGCAGGCTGCGAGCTTCCAGACCAGATTGTGGACGTCCTGCACGCCGGTGTTCAGGCCGAGGCCGCCGGTCGGCGGAAACCGGTGCGCGGAATCACCGGCAAGGAAGATGCGGCGGTCGCGATAACGTTCGGCGACCTGCGACGTCATCATCCACGGTGCGTGCGCCAGCACTCGAATCGGAAGCTCGATGCCCGGCTCCATCGCGCTGCGTACCAGCGCTTCGCAGCGCGCGTCGTCGTAGTCATCGATGCTCTCGCTGTCGGGATCCCACGCGTGCATGAATACCCACTCGTGGTCGATGTCGTGCGCGACAAAGGTGCCCCGACAGGCGGGATCGCTGATCCAGTAAAGGACGCCCGGATGTTCGCCGACGATGGGGCGCAGGTTGGCCGCGAAATGGATCATGACGAAAGCCTGGATCCGATCGGGGCCGACGCACGCGATGTCGAGCGACTTTCGCACGGGGCTGCCGGCTCCGTCGGCCGCAATCAGGTAGCGGCTGCGCACGCGCAGCCCGCCGTCTTCGTCGACGCTTCGGATGGTGGACACCACGCCGTCGTTTTGCTGCTGCGACGAAACCCACCGCATCGAAAAGCGCGGAGCCGCCCCGCCGGCGCGCACCAGCTCACGCGCGAGCAGCGGCTCGAGCTTGTGCTGCGAGAGGTTGCGCAGCGGCGTCGGAGTGAAGTCGAGCACTTCGTCGCGCTGGCGTTCGAAAGGCAGTGACCCGAGGATTTCGCCGCCGAGCCGGGTCACCCAGTGCACCATTCCGGCGTCGCGGGGATCTTTGGCAAGCGCGAACACTGCATCCATGTCGACGCCGGCCTGGCGCCAGATCTCGAAAGTCCTCGCGTTGATCACGTGGGCGGCCGGTGCGCGTTGCGGCCCGGGGCGTCGCTCGACGATGACCGCGCGAAATCCCGCGCGCGCGAGCAAAATTCCGGCAGTCAGTCCCGTCGGGCCGGCACCGACGACGAGGACGTCCGTATCGACGGTTTCCATCGGGCCGGTCTTTTCCATCTCGCCCACGCTCGTCGCGTCGAACTCGGTCGTACTGGTCTTCTCGGATTCGCTCACGCTGTCTCTTTTCGGCTTCGCTTGCGCTCCCATTTGCGCTTCGCTTGCGCTCATAGGATCCCGGGATAGCTGCCGCCGTCCAGTTGCAGGTTCTGGCCCGAAACGAAACCGGCCTGCGCCGAACAAAGGTAGGCGCACGCGTCGCCGAACTCCGACGGGGTACCCAGGCGGCCGGCGGCGATCGTCGCGCGAATGTCTTCGTAGGCCTCCTCGACGCTCTGCCCTTTCATTGCCGCGGCGAGGCCCGCCATGAATTGCTGGCGCTCGGTGTCGATGCGCTCGGGAAGCAGGTTGTTGATCGTGACGTTGAAGCGCGCGACCTCTCGCGACAGCCCCTTGCACATCGACATCAGTCCCGTTCGCGGGCCGGCCGACAGTCCCATCGGCGCCAGCGGGGATTTGACCATCGCCGACAGGATGTTGACGATGCGCCCGAATTGCCGCTCGACCATGCCGTCGATGACTGCGCGAATCAGCAGCGCCGGCGCGAGCATGCTCGAGTCCAGCGCAGCAATCCACGCGTCGCGATCCCAGTCCTGGAAACGTCCGGGCATCGGGCCGGCATTGTTCGTGACGACGATGTCGGGAGTGGGGCAGGCCTCCAGCAGCGCGATGCGGGTGCTTTCGAGTGCGATGTCGCCGACGACCGCCTGCACGCGCTTTCCCGTCCCATCGAAAATTTCCTGTGCAGCCGATTCGAGATTCGCCGCGCTGCGCGAGTTGATCGTGACGCGGGCGCCTTCACGCGCCAGTGCCAGCGCGCAAGCTTTGCCCAGCCCCTTGCTCGACGCGCAGACGATCGCGCTTCGCCCTTCGATTCCAAGATCCATTCGCTCCCCTCCTCAGGAATCCGGGCCCGGCGGCGACGGTGGTCCCCACGGGTTGGTGGTATCCATGGGTCGTAGTATGCGCAGCGGCGCGGCGGCCGGCTTGGCCGCGCGAGCCTGGCTGTTGGCCGCGCGAGCCAAAGAGGCGCCCGCACGGGAAAAGAAATGGTGACGCGAGGGCAGGGAGCTACGACGATCGCGAGCTGGAGCGCGACGATCGTCCGCGCCCTCGACGCCGAGGGCGTGGACGGCCGCGCCGTTGCCGCCGAGGCTGGCATCCCGTGCGCAATGCTCGACGATCCCGACGCGCGCGTCCCGCGAGATGCCCTGTCGCGGCTGTGGCTGCTGGCCGTCGAAAAGACCGGCGATCCGGCCTTCGCTCTGGCAGCCGCGCGCCACACCATGCAAACGACGTTTCACGCTCTCGGCTACGCGGTGCTCGCGAGCACGACGCTTCGCGAAGCCGTCGAAAGGATCATCCGCTACCGTCGCGTGCTCGGCGACATCATGCAGCTGCGCCTCGAGGACCACGGTGAGCGCTCGCGTTTCATCATCGACGTGTCGGCGCCTCGCGTAGTGCCGTTCGAAGCCGTCGACGCCTTCGTCTGCGTGCTCGTGCGCCAGGCCAGGCAGCCCCACGGCGCCTACGACCTGAGACCCCTTTCGATTTCGCTCGAGAGACCCGAGCCGCAGGATTCATCGGCCTGGGAGCGTGCCCTGCGCGCTCCGGTCATGTTCGCGCAGGCTTCTTCGTTCGTCGAGTACGCGACGGCGGATCTCGATCGCCGCGTGCCTTCGGCCAATGCCGAGCTGGCGCGCCAGAACGACGAGGTGGTCGTGCGCTATCTTGCAAGGCTCGACCACGGCGCTCTTCTCGCCCGCACTCGCGCGGCGGTGCTCGAAAGCCTGCCGAGCGGAGCGCCGACGCGGCAGCAGGTTGCCAAGCGCCTGGCGATGAGCCCGCGCACGCTGCAGCGCCTTCTGGCCGGCGAAAGCACGTCGTTCAGCGATGTCGTCGCGGAGATACGCCTTGCGCTGGCAAAAAGTTATCTCGAGGAAGGACGATTGCCAGTCACCGAGATCGCGTTCGTGCTCGGCTTTGCCGACACCAGTGCGTTCTCGCGCGCGTTCCGGCGCTGGACCGGAAAGCCGCCGAGCGAATTTGCCGGAACGCGGCGACCGGCTCGTTCGGAGGGCCGGGACTGAAAGCCAGCCGTGCCCGAGAGGAACTGCGTTGCCGGGCGTCGTACCGCGATGCTAGCTTGGCGTGACGACCGACGCTGGACGGCCACCTCGGGGGATCGAATGAAAAAGCTTCTGTTCATCGCGGTATTGTTCGCATTCCCGTCCGTACCCGGCCGCGCCCTTGCCGTCGATGCAGCCGCCGTCGACAAGTGTCGCCACGAGCTGTTTGCCGGCCTCGAGGCCTCTTCTTCCGGTCATGTCGGCGAGCTCGCCCAGTGCCTGCTCGCCGGAAAATACGACGGATCCTGCCCCTTCGACGATCTCCACACCGGCTTCGACGACAATGAGCTGATCCACCAGATCGCCGGCCCGGCGTCGGCATGCCAGGCGGCGCTGGCAAGCGGCGCGACCATCGCCGACTTCGGTCCCGCATCGTGCGCAAACGAATGGGGAGACTGCGACACGGCAGTTCCGTCGATCGCGACGCTGGACGACCTCGCGCAGTGCTTCGTCTGCCAGGTGCGCGGCCACGATGCCGCGCTTCGAAGCGTGCTCGGCATTCCAAGGCCGGCGCCGACCGACAAGGACGAGCGCCACTGCACTCACCGCATCGCGCTGCTCGTCGCCGGCACCGCGCGCCGCGCATTCTACGACGCCGACACCTGTTCGGCAGGGCTCACCAAGCCGTACTCGTGTCCGTTCTCGACGGCGGCGACATCGCACTTCGGTCGCGCGCTGGCATCGTTCACGCCACGCATCGCGGCCTGCGGCATCGACGATGGAAAGTCGCCCGGCGTGCTCGCCAACATCTGCGGCGGCACCGCGACCAATGCGGCCGAGCTCACGACGTGCCTGGAAAGCCTGACCAGGTGTCTGGCGTGTCGCTCGCTCGATTCGGCCCTCGGCCAGAGCGACGACTGTGCGGTGACGTCCGGCTACGCCGACTGCGACGGCATGTTCTGAACGTCGCGCAACCGGCCGCCTTGCACAAGGCTCGGCGTCCCGACTAAAAGGGGGTTCACTTCCGAGGAGGCATTTGGACATGGCGCACCCGTCGATTCCCCTGGCTCCGCGTCGTTTCGGCGAGACGATGCGGACGGACACCTGGTGGGTGCAGCCGGGGGCGGTTTTCCTTTTTCTGGGCGCTTTCGCCGCCTACTCGACGTGGGCCGCGATGCAGGGAAACCATTATTTTTATGGCCCGTACCTGTCGCCGTTCTATTCGCCCGAATTGTTCGGCGACTCTCCCCACGCATGGTTCGGGCCCAAGCCTTCGTGGTGGCCGGGCGCGGTCCCGTTCTCGCCTGCGATCCTCATCCTGTGGATGCCCGGCGGTTTCCGTTTCACGTGCTACTACTACCGCGGCGCCTACTACAAGGCGTTCTGGGCCGATCCGATCAGCTGCGCCGTCGGCGAGCCGCGCTCGAGCTATCGCGGAGAAAACTCGTTCCCGCTGATCCTGCAGAACCTGCACCGCTTCTTCCTCTACCTCGCGGTGCCGTTCCTGTTCGTACTTGCCTCCGACGCGTGGTCGGCGCTGTGGTTCCCGGACGCGTCCGGCCATACCCACTTCGGCATCGGCGTCGGAACGCTGCTGCTGACCGCGAACACGATCCTGCTGAGCGGCTACACGCTCGGCTGCCATGCGATGCGCCACGCCGCCGGCGGCTTGTTCGACCAGCTTTCGCGCCGCCCCGTCCGCAAGCTCGCGTACGATTGCTCGAGCTGCCTCAATCGCGCGCATAACCGCTGGGCGTGGGCATCGCTGGTGATGGTCGCGTTCTGCGACCTTTATGTCCGCCTCTGCTCGATGGGCATCTGGTCGGATTGGCGGATCCTCTGATGGCCGACATCGAAGAGTTCGAACACGACGTGCTCGTGATCGGCGCCGGCGGCGCCGGACTGCGTGCGGCCATCGGCGCGAGCGAGGCCGGGGCCCGCGTCGGCCTGGTCTGCAAGAGCCTGCTCGGCAAGGCCCACACGGTGATGGCCGAAGGGGGCGTTGCCGCAGCGCTGGCGCACGTCGACGACCGCGACAGCTGGCGGGTGCATTTCGCGGACACGATGCGCGGAGGCCAGTACCTCAACAACTGGCGCATGGCGGAGCTTCACGCCAGGGAAGCGCCCGACCGCGTGCGCGAGCTCGAAGCCTACGGCGCGGTCTTCGACCGAACTTCCGACGGTCGCATCCTTCAGCGCAACTTCGGCGGGCACCGCTATCCGCGCCTCGCGCACGTCGGCGACCGCACCGGGCTCGAGATGATCCGCACGCTGCAGGACAAGGCGATCCATCTCGCGATCGATGTGCACATGGAGGTGACGATCGTGGCGCTGCTGAAGGACGGGGAGCGGCTCTCCGGTGCCTTCGCCTACGATCGCGAGCGCGGGCGCTTCCGCCTGTTCCGCACCAAAGCGCTGGTGCTGGCTACCGGCGGCGTCGGTCGCGCCTACAGCATCACCAGCAACAGCTGGGAATACACGGCCGACGGCCAGGCGCTGGCCTACGATGCCGGCGCCGACCTGCAGGACATGGAGTTCGTGCAGTTCCATCCGACCGGCATGATCTGGCCTCCGAGCGTGCGCGGCATCCTCGTCACCGAGGGCGTGCGCGGCGAAGGCGGCGTGCTTCGCAACAGCGAGGGCCGCCGCTTCATGTTCGACGACATTCCCGAGAATTACCGCAACCAGACGGCCGACACTCCCGAGGAAGGCTGGAGCTACACCCAGGGCGACAAGAACGCGCGGCGCCCTCCCGAGCTGCTGACGCGCGACCACGTCGCCCGCTGCATCATGCGCGAAGTGCGTGCAGGCCGCGGCTCCCCGCATGGCGGAGTCTTCCTCGACATCGCGTGGATCAAGGAGAAGCTTCCGAACGCGAGCGAAGTGATCAAGAAGAAACTGCCGAGCATGTACCACCAGTTCAAGGAGCTGGCCGACATCGACATCACCAAGGAAGCGATGGAGGTGGGCCCGACGACGCACTACATGATGGGCGGCATCCGCGTCGACGGCGATACGCAGATGACGAACGTTCCCGGCCTCTTCGCTGCCGGCGAATGTGCGGCAGGCCTGCACGGCGCGAACCGCCTCGGCGGTAATTCGCTGTCCGACCTTCTCGTGTTCGGAAAACGGGCCGGAGAGCACGCCGCGGCGTTCGCGGCGTCCAAAGGCGAAGCGCGCGTCGATCGAGGCGAGCTGGACGCCATTGCGCGAAAGGCGCTGGCACCGTTCGAGCTCGGGCCGGGCGGCGAAGGCCCGTACCACGTGCAGCACGACCTGCAGTCGATGATGCAGGACCTCGTCGGGATCGTCCGCCGTGAAGACGAGATGCGAAAGGCTCTCGACGGGTTCGAAGGACTGCGCGAGCGCGCCGCAAAAGCGGGCGTCGGCGGCAACCGCGAGTACAATCCCGGCTGGCACACCGCGATGGACCTCGGCAACCTGCTGGCGATCTCCGAGGCGATCACGCTCTCGGCCCTGGAACGCAAGGAAAGCCGCGGTGGACATTTCCGCGACGACTATCCGGACAAGGACGCGGAAGCGGCCAAGTACAACCTCGTCGTGCGAAAAGGCGCGGGCGGCGAAATGAAACTGTCCCGCGTCACGATCCCGCCGCTGCCGGCCGAGCTTGCCGCCATCATCGAGGAGCAGAAGTCATGAGCACGGCGACGTTCCGCATCTGGCGCGGCCAAGGCGGCCAGGGACAGCTCGAGGACTACACGACCGAGATCTCCGAAGGCATGGTCGTGCTCGATGCGGTCCACGCGGTGCAGGCCGACCAGGCCAACGATCTGGCGTGCCGGTGGAACTGCAAGGCCGGGAAATGCGGCTCCTGTTCGGCCGAGATCAACGGGCGGCCGCGGTTGATGTGCATGACGAGGCTGAGCGACCTCGACACGAACAAGCCCGTGACGGTCGAGCCGCTGCGCACTTTCCCGCACGTGCGCGATCTCGTCACCGACGTGTCGTGGAACTACCGCGTCAAGAAGAGAATCCGCCCGTTCACGCCGCGGCTTCCCGACGCCGCCGATGGCACCTGGCGCATGCAGCAGGCCGACATCGACCGCGTGCAGGAATTCCGCAAGTGCATCGAGTGCTTCCTGTGCCAGGACGTCTGCCACGTGCTGCGCGACCACGCCAAGCACGAGGAGTTCATCGGGCCGCGCTTCCTCGTGCACGTCGCGGCCCTGGAAATGCACCCCCTCGACACGCTCGACCGCGTTCCCGAGCTGCGGGAGGCCTACGGCGTCGGCTACTGCAACATCACCAAGTGTTGCACGACGGTGTGCCCGGAGAACATCAAGATCACCGACAATGCGATCATCCCGCTCAAGGAAAGGGTCGTCGATCGCTACTACGATCCGATCCGGATGCTGGTGCGCCGCTTGAAAGGAGGCTGAGCATGATCGAGCTCAAGAGGCTGACCGAGGCCGGCATTCCCGCCGCGCTGGAGAAGGCCGAGCAGTACCGCCTTCTCAACCAACCCTGGGCCGCCGAGAGCATCTGCCTCGACATCGTCGCCATCCAGCCCGATCACCAGCACGCGCTGCGCACGCTTCTCCTGGCTCGCACCGACCGCTTCGGCACAGACGGCGGTTCTCTCAAGCGCGCACGCGAAACCCTCCAGCACCTGAAGTCGCCGTACGAGCGCGCGTACTACGCGGGCCTGATCTTCGAGCGCCTGGCCAAGTCCCAGCTCGACGCACGAGTCCCCGCCGCGCCGCAAATGGCATGGCAGGAGTTGAAACAGGCGATGGCATGCTACGAGGAAGCCGAGGCGCTGCGCCCGAACGGCGACGACGACGCGATCCTGCGCTGGAACACCTGTGCGCGCCTGCTCAACGAATCGCCGCACATCCGGCCCCGCCACGACGACCCGGAAGGGCCGGTTCTCGGCGAATAGTCGGGTACGCCGGGTGTAATGGGGTCAGGCACCAGAGGAATAGTGCCTGACCCCATTCTTCTGGTGCCTGACCCCATTACACCCCAGTCATATGGCCGGCCCGCCGCCGGGGGCGGTGTTCAAAGAGGCGCTGCGCTGCAGACGGGGCAGTCGAAGGTCTGGCCGCCCTGGCCGACGCTCGCCCTCAGGATCTGCAGCGCATCGCCGGAGGTAATGCCTCCGATCGCGTTGACGTCGCAGACGCAGCGCGGGCATGCCTCGGTGCCGACGGCAGTGCGAAGAGCCAGCAGCGCGTCGCCGGCAGCCAGCTTGCCGTCGCCGCTCGCATCACCGCAAAGGGGCACGGCCAGCGCCAGGCACGCGGAGAATTCGGAAGTCTGCGCCGTAGCAACATCGGTTGCCGTCGCGGTGATCTCGCTGCCGACGAGCGCGGTGGCAGGGAGCGTCACGGAGAACGACGGGTGCTCGGGCGTCAAACGGACGCTGGCGCTGCCGAGCCAGGCGGCTCCTTCGCCGAATCCCGAAGGGTCGCACGCATCACTCTGGTAGAGATCGACCGTAAAATCGCGTGAGTCGTGGGCAGGCTCGAGCGTGAAATCGAGGCTGCCATCCACGCGAGTACCGCCGGCAGCAAGCTCGACGGACGCGAGCACGGGAAAATTCTGCAGGCCGTTGGCGCCGGAGTCGGCGTCGCCTGCGTCGTTCGGCGTGACACCGTCATCGCCGAGGTCGATGCCGAGCCCCGCGTTGTCACCAATGCTGTTGCCCGCAATCGTCGCACCGGCGCCGCTCACGGCAATGCCGGCGCCACCGTTGAAGCGGATCGTGTTGCGGGCTTCGGCCGTCCTTAGGCCGATCGTCGCGCCGTTTCCATTCTCGTCGATGCCGGCACCATCGTTCGCGATCGCCGCTGTGCCGGAAGCATCCGTTCCAATGAGATTGCCGCTGATGAACGTGCCGGTCCCGGCATCGATGACGCCCGCCGCTGCATTGCCGGAAAGAATGTTGCGCTGACTACGCAGCGGACCTCCGACCTGCGTATCGGTCGCGAGGGCGCCGATGCTCACGCCGTTGCCGGCGTTGCCGAGATCGATCAATCCGGTGACGTCGGTGCCGAGGAAGCAGCTTTCGACATGGTCGCGCGCACCGGCCGTCACGGCGATCGCGTCGCCATCGAAATTCTGGATTCCGAGACCGCGGATCAGGACGTCATCGGACGCCACTGTAATCGCGTCGTCGGTGCCGGCGTTGTAGCCATCGAGCGCAACGTGGATCACGGCATTGGTTCCCGACTCCAGACTGTTGGCTGCCGAGTCGGACTGGCTGTAGCCGTCGATGACCACCGGGGCGGTGATCGTCATGCCGCTCAGCAGCGGGATGGTGTGCCCGCCGGAGCCGGGGATCGCGAACAGGATCGTATTCGGGCCAGGATCGAGGTTGGCCGTCAGGATCGCCGCGCGAAGAGATCCCGCTCCGATGTCGCTCGTGTTCGTGACGGTGATCGAAGTGCCGCCATCGACGGCCTCGACCGTATTGCAGAACTCGCTCGTCGCTCCGGTAGTCGAGTTCGTTGCGGTGGCGGTGACCTCCAGCGCGCCCGAGGGAGGCGACGGAAGATCGATGGTTTGCTGCAGCGTCGCGATGGTTTTTCCGTCGGGAATGTCCAGCTCGGCCGTCGCCAGCAGAGTGTGCCCTTCGGCCGTGTCGTTCTGGTTGATCGAATCGCCGCCGAAGATCTCGACGTGGTAGCTGCCCGGCGCAGAATCGAGAAGACCTTCGATCCTCAGTTTGCTGCCGAACACCACGGCGAAAGTGACTTCGAACGAGTTCTGCAGCGCGTTGGGGCCTTTGTCGGCGTCGCCGGGGTCGTTCGCGGTTGGACCGTCGTCGCCGAGGTCGATGCCGTAGCCCGCATTGTCGTGAATCGAGTTGTGCAGGATCGACGTCGCGCTGCCGGCATTCGGCGCGAGCACGATCGCGGTGCCGTCGTTGCCTGCGATCTCGTTTCCAGCGCCGTCAGCGAGCCCGCCGATACGGCAGTCGGCACCCACTCCGCTGACGACGATGCCGCGGCCATTGGGAACGGCCACATTGTCCGCGGCGCTTGTTCCGATCAGGTTTCCTTCGATCGATGCGTCCGCGCCCGTCTGGAGAACTGCTGCAACAGCGTTGCCGGAGAGGAGATCGCGATCGGCGGGATCGGCTCCTCCGATTTCACCAACGCCGTGGTTGACGATTCCGTAGCCGGACGATCCCAGTCCGCTGCCCGAGGCACCGATGCCGATGAAGCAGCCGTGGATGCTCACGTCGTGGACGCCGAGCTCGATCTCCACCTCGCTACCGTTGCTGCCGGTGCCGTGAATGGCAACGCCCCGGATCACCGTCAGGCTGGAGGCGATCTTCGCCATCGGCGCACCGTCGGCAAGGGAGCCGTGACCGTCGAGATCGATGCGGATCGTCGCATCGATGGCTCCGCTGGCATTGGTGCCGGCGATGGCTCCGGCCTGCGTGAAGCCGTCGATCGTCAGCGGATGCGTGATCGTCGGAAGAGCGCCGGGAATCGATTTCAGGCCGCCGCCCGGGATCGCGAACGTGATCGTGTCGGCCTCCGGCGTCGCGTTCGCGTCCAGGACGGCCTGGTGCAGGGAGCCGGCGCCAGAGCCGTTGGTGTTCGTGACCTGGAAAACGGCAGCGCCCGCGCCGTTGGCACCGGCGAGGAGTGCTGCTGCCGCAAGCGCGAGAAATCTGGCCATGAGAACCAAAGTGCAGCACCGTCGGCTCTTTGTCCATGCACTGTGCGCGGCGCGGCTCGCTTCCACCCGCAGCACGCACCGGTTGTTCCGCCGCCGCCGGCTGCTAGTGTCCCCGGCCGGCCGAGGACGCCAGCTTACTGTTGCCGCCATGAGCTTCGATGCCGCCTCCCACATCGCCGCGATCGAGCGCGACGGGTTCACGACGATCCCGGATTTCCTTTCGCCGGCGGTACTCGCCGAAGTGCGGCGCGTTCTTTCGCTCTACCTCGACCAAAACCTCGGCCGCAACGATTTCGAGGGCACCAGGACCGAACGGGTCTACACGCTGGTGGCCCGCGCGCGTGTGTTCTGGGACATCGTCCTCGACGAGCGCGTGCTGCGCCTGTGCGAGCGCTTTCTGCTGCCGAACTTCCTTCTCACGGCATCGCAGGCGATCCGCATCCTGCCCGGCGAAACGCCGCAGCCGATCCACAGCGACGATGCCTTCCACCTGCTGCCGCGTCCCCGCCCGATGATCTCGTTGTCGACGATCGTCGCAGTGGACGCGTTCACCGCGGACAACGGCGCGACGACGATCGTCCCCGGCAGTCACCTCTGGGACGACGACAGGGTTCGCGGGCAGTTTTCGCAGGCGCTGCCGGATTCGGACGAAGAACAGCGAGAGTTGGCGACGCACGCGGTGCCGGTCTTGATGCCCGCCGGCGCCGCCGTCGTTTTCGCAGGCACCCTGCTTCACGGCGGTGGTCGCAACACCAGCGGCCGCCCGCGCTGCGCATTCTCGAACCAGTATTGCCAGCCGTGGGCCCGGCCCCAGGAAAATTTCTTTCTCGGTGTTCCCGCGGGCGTCGCGCGCCAGATGCCGTCGCGGCTGCAATCGCTGCTCGGCTATTCGATCCATCCTCCGTTCATCGGTCAGATGACGGCGAGCCATCCGATCAAGTCGCTGGAACCGGACCATGAAAATCGTGTCGTTGCCCAGGCGAGGGCGGCGGGCGCAAAGCTGCCGGAATAGTTCCGGCCGAGGCAATTTCGTGCGAGTCGAAACCAGTCTTCCCCTCGGCAACTGGAGAGCAGTTGCTGCATCGGCCAGGGCCGCCGAAGCCGCCGGCTTCGACGGAGTGCTCAGCTACGAGATCGGCCACGACCCGTTCGCGCCGCTGGTGCTCGCGGCGACTGCAACCGAAAGAGTCCGGCTCGGCAGCGCGATCGCCGTCTGTTTCCCGCGCAGCCCCATGGTGATGGCCAACATCGCGCGCGATCTTCACGCGGAAACAGCAGGCCGCCTCACGCTCGGCCTCGGAACGCAGGTCAAGGGCCACAACGAGCGCCGCTTCAGCGTGCCGTGGACGGCGCCGCTGCCGCGCCTGCGCGAGTACATCGAAGCGCTGCGCGCAATCTGGCACGCGTGGGAGACTGGCGAAAAGCTCGACTACCAGGGAAGCCACTACACGTTCACGTTGATGACGCCGGAGTTCTCCCCTCCGCCGACGGGACTCGGCCCGGTGCCGGTGACGATCGCTGCCGTCAAGCCCGCGATGATCGGTCTTGCCGGCCGCCTCGGCGACGGCATTCGCCTGCACGGCTTCGCGACGCGCCACTACCTGGAAACCGTCGCGATGCCGGCGCTCGAAGCCGGTCTCGCAGCCGCAGGCCGCGATCGCTCGACGTTCGAGGTATGGGGCGGCGGCTTTCTCGCGACCGGACCCGACGATGAGGCCGTCGCCGAATCCCTCGAGCGAATTCGCTACCGCGTCGCGTTCTACGGCTCGACGCGCAGCTACCACGGCGTGCTCGAAGCGCACGGCGCCGAGGACCTCGGTCACAGGCTTCACGACATGTCGAAGGCCGGCAAATGGAAGGAGATGGCGCGCGAGGTGCCCGACGACCTCCTGCACGAGTTCACCGCCGCCGCGACGTGGAAGAACCTGCCGGCCGCGGTCGCCAAGCGCTTCGGCGGAATCAGCGACTCGATCACGCTCGATCTGCCGGGCGACATGCCCGTCGATCTGCGCAGCGAGCTGCTCGCCGAGCTGAAAGCGATCCCGTCTGCCTTTCGTGGTTTTCCGGCCGCCCCGGCGACGACGCGGCCGAGGACGTCAGCCGCCGCCAGCCTGCCGCTCTCGTAGCTGCCCGCACGCGGCGTCGATGTCGTCGCCGCGCGAGCGCCGAAAATGCGTGACGACGCCGCGCGTGCGCAGTGTCTTCGCGAAGGCGAGCTCGTCCAGCGGTGACGACGCCTGGTAGTCCACGCCGCGAAGGCTCGTGCCGGTCGCGTTGTAGTGCAACAGGTTCACGTGCATTCGCCGCGAGCCGAGCAGGCCGGCCAGCGCGTGCGCGTGCGCGACGGAATCGTTGACACCCCGGAGCAGGCAGTACTGGATCGTCACCGGACGTCCGCGCACGGACTGGAAACGGTCGGCGGCCGCGAGGATGTCGGAGATCGCAAAACGCCTGCCGGTCGGAAGCAGAGTCGCGCGCGTCTCGTCATCCGGCGCGTGCAGCGAAACCGCGAGGTGGAACGCGAGACCGGTCGCCGCCAGCCGGTCGATGCCGGGAACGATTCCTACTGTCGAGATCGTGACCTGGCGCCAGCCGAGCGCGCCGTAGCGGTTGTCGGCAATGCGCTCGACCGCCTCCAGCACCTCGTCGACGTTCAGAAGCGGCTCGCCCATGCCCATGAACACGATTGTCTGAAGGCGACGCCCGATTGCGGCGGCCTCGCGCCGCAGCGCGAGGAACTGCGCAACCATCTCTGCCGCCGCAAGATTGCGTTCGAAGCCGCTTTTCGTCGTTGCGCAGAAGTCGCAGGCCATCGCGCAGCCGACCTGGGACGAGATGCAGCCGGCGACGCGCTGCCCGCGAAGATCCGGCATCATCACCGATTCGACGGTGCGCGAATCTTCCAGTTTCAGGAGAAGTTTCGTCGTGCCGTCGGCCGACGTCTGCCTTGCTTCGAGGCGCGCGACCAGCGGCGTATCCAGCTCGGCGCGGATGCGTTCGAGAAGACCCGCAGGGAGCGCGCGATCGTCTGCGGAAAGCTCTCCGCCGCTGGCGTAGAACTCACGGACGAGGCGCCCGGCGTGGCTGGTCTTGCAGCCCCAGGCCGCGAGGATTCCTTCGAGCTCCGCAATCGAGAATCTCGCGAGAGCGCCGATCACGGCGCTTAGTTCGCAGAGCCGATGCGGGAATCCAAGCCGTACGCGACTTCGCTCCGCGCACCGGAGTCATGGAAGCCGGACGGTGCGTCGAACGATGGCCTCGAGCCTCGCCCTAGCCGCGACCGGCAGCGATGATGGCACTGAGATCGAAGAAATTCTCGGTCGTGCCTTCCTGGTCGCCGAGATCGATGTACCAGCCCTGCTCGCCCGGGAACCGCGCGCTCGGAAGCGAGCAGTACGTCCCGTGTTCGAGCTGGATGTCCACCATCGAGATCGACGGTCGGTAACCGAACACCCACGGCATCGAGTATTTCGCGCCGGGCATCGGCTCCTTGTCGAATTTGTAGTTGTTGACCCACACCTTCCACAGCTCGCCGCCGGCGTCGTACATGTCGGTGAACGGAACCCGGAAAACCTCCTTGTCCAGGTAGATCACGCGCTTCGAGTACGCGTACTGGGGCAGCTTGGAGACGCCCTCGATGATCCACGCGTCGCGCGGCTCCCAGACGTCTTCGTGGAGGAAGTCGCCCGACGGCTTGCCCCAGCGCACCGGAAGCTGGCGACTGTGGAGGGAGCCGAGGATTTTCTGCTCGCCGACGAGCTTCCAGGTCATCCACGCGATGTTTCCCTGGTAGCCCTCGAAGCTGTCGGCATCGGTGTCCTGGCCGAACAGCGCATCCGAACGCTGCGCCGAAGAAAGGCGACGCACGCGTCGGAGCTGCGGCAGATAGAGCCAGGAGTCGTCCTGGTGCGTCGGATCCCTGTAACGCGTGAACGTGAAGCCGGTGCCCTTGAGATCGAACGGCTCGATCAGCGGATAGAGCGCTTCCTTGAAGCGCGCGTTGTCGCGGTTGGGCATTTCCGGCTTGGGGTCGACGACGAGGCGTTCGCGGAAAAACAGCCGCCGGATGTGGTCGATGAGGAAGTGTTTCTCGACGCGGGTGGGAGAGCCGTGGTTGCCGACGACGCCGGTGTCGCAGTCGAAGTTGCGCGTGTCGGAGTCGTCGACCTGGATGGCCGAAGCGAAGTTGAACATCAGCTTGGTCGCGATCCACGGATCGCCGGGATCGACGGTGGGGAAAGGCTTGCCGGCGACGTGGTTGAGAAGCTGGGTGCCGTCGGGAGAAAGGGTGACCTGGCCCGAGAATTTCTCGGTGGCTTCGATGTAAGGCGGCGGGTCCGAAATCTTCTCATAGCTGCGGATCGGCAGAACGCCTCCGCGTTCGACGAGCCACTGCATCCCCGGGCTGAGCAGATGCTGGTACTTCGCGAGATTGGCGGCGGTGACGACGCTGCCCGCCGGCGGAATCACGATGCTGCTGGGGCCGTTCGGCACAGGCGCCGCGTGCCCGGCAAGCGGTACGTCGCCGGCACCTCCGGCGCTGCCTCCCGCACTTCCACCGGCCGACCCGCCGCCGGCCTTGTTCGCAGCCAACGCACCACAGGGAAGCGCCAGCAGCGCAGCGACGACCACTCGAAGCGCCGCGGAGGGGCGACGAAAAGTGACTTTTCTCACATCGGAGGTGCTCTCGAGACGACTCATCCGCTTCCTCCTGCCGCACCTGGCGGCTTGCGTGCCGATCGGTCGCCCCCCGGCGAACTCTTCGCGACCGGGATCGAGGCGGCGCGAAGCCGCCGCGGCCCGGCGAAGAAGCTTCAGACTACCCTTGCGGCCGGAGTCGGCGCAAGCGAGGCGACCGGCACGGCGCTTCCTGCCGCGGAGCGTCGAAACGTCGGTGGGACCGACAGAAAGGATCAGTGTTTCGCGGAAGAAAACTGCTCGAGCATCTGTGCCATCATCCGGTGCAGGAGGTTCACCGCCTTCAGCGGCCGGATCATGACCTTGAAGTCGTCGATGCGCCCCTCGGCGTTCCAGTGCAGCATGTCGACGCCGTTGACGTGGATGCCGTCGATCGTGGCGACGAACTCGAGCACGGCGTCATTCTCGCCGATCACCTCACGAACGTAGTGAAATCCCGTGTCGCGGAACACGTTCACCGCCGACTCGAGATACATCGTGACCAGGGCTCGCCCGCGCTGGGGCGTGTGCACGACCGGGGAATGAAAAACAGCGTCCTCGGCGAGCAGGTCTTCGAGACCTGCCGGATCGCCGGACTTGGCCACTTCGTGCCACCTTGGAACGACTGCGGTCTGCATGGGGCCCGTTTTGGCGCAGGACCAGCGCGCGGGCAACGCTTCGCGTCGGCGGCGACCAGGTCGACGCCGGCACCCGCCGGGCCGGGAGCACGGCGCAGGCGCCGGCCTCGACCCCGGAGTTGCCGGATGACCTGTCGCCGGCACCCGGCTACAAACGCCCATGGCCAACCCAAGGAAAGTCCTGCACGACGTCGCGATCGCGATCACCGGCGCCGTCTCGAAACTCATCCCGGACCGCGTGCCGATGACCCTTCTCGGTCCCGGCTCTTCGAAGGACCTCTGCTCGGCGATTGCCCAGGCCGGCACCAAAAAGCTGCTGATCGTCACCGACCGCATGCTCGTCCGGCTCGGCCTCGTCGCCGGCATCACGGCGAGCCTCGAGGAATCCGGCGTCGCGTGGTGCATCTACGACGGCGTCGAGCCCGACCCGACTTCCGAGCACGTCGCGGCGGGCCTCGAGGTGCTGCGTCGCGAACGTTGCGACGCCGTCCTCGCCGTCGGCGGCGGCTCGCCGATGGACGCCGCCAAGGTCATCGCCGCCGCCGCGACGAACGACAAGCCGCTGCACAAGCTCGAAGGACTGCTCAAGGTGCGTCGTCCTCCGCTGCCGCTGTACGCGATCCCGACCACCGCGGGTACCGGTTCGGAGGTCACGATCGCCGCCGTCGTCTCCGATCCCGTGACGCACAAGAAAAAGTTCTTCGTCGATCCGAAGCTGCTGCCGCTGATGACGGCACTGGATCCCGCGCTGATGACGGGCCTGCCGCCGGCGATCACCGCCGCCACCGGCATGGACGCGTTGACACACGCAGTGGAGTCCTACCTTTCGAAGACGTCCAACGTCCAGACCGAGCGGTGGGCCTCGGCGGCGATCCGCCTGATCTTCGCGAATCTTCCGCGTGCGTATCGCAACGGCAACGACATCCAGGCAAGGAGCGCGATGGCGCTGGCATCCTACTACGCGGGCCTGGCGTTCACGCGCACCAGCGTCGGCTACGTTCACGCGATCGCGCACCAGCTCGGCGCGCACTACCGCACGCCCCACGGGCTGGCCAACGCGACCGTGCTTCCCCACGTGCTCGACTATTCGATCGAGCCGGCACGTCGCCGCATGGCCGACATGGCGAGGATGATCGGGATCGAAGGCACGAATGACGCGACGCTGGCCAGCGCCTTCGTGGACTCGGTCCGCGAGCTTGCACGCACCGTCGAAATTCCGCCGGTTCTCGAAGACCTCCAGGTGCAGGACATTCCCGACATCGCGCGTGCCGCGATCGCCGAGGCGTTCATGAACTACCCGGTGCCGCGCTACATGGAAACGATCGATTGCGAGCAGGTGATCCGCGGTTTCCTCGCGCGCACCTGACCACGTGTCCTTCGGGTCGAGACGATGGAGCACCGAAGCAGCGTGCTGAGCTACCATCCGCTCGAAAGGCTCCGCATCCCGAGGCCGGTCGAGAGGATCTCGTACGTTGCCGGTCGCTGCGCCGGCATGCGCGTGCTCGATCTCGGCGCCCTCGATGAAACCGTCGTCACCAGATCCCAGCACTCGTCGTGGAAATGGCTCCATCGCGAAGTGGCGCGTACTGCGCGCGAAGTGCTCGGCGTCGACTCGAGCGAGGAGCTGCGGGCAGCCGGCGGCATGACGACGGACGCCGGAACGCGGATCGTCCACGGGCGCGTCGACGAAATCGACGGTCTGGTCCGCGAATTCCGGCCCGATCTCGTGCTGGCCGGAGAGTTGATCGAGCACACGCCGGACACCCTGGGCTGGCTTTCGCGGGTAGCTGCCGCGGCGCCCGGAGCCCGGCTTGTCGTCACGACGCCCAACGCCACGTCGATCCTGAACATCGCGCTGGCGTTCGTACGACGCGAGAACCAGCACGAGGACCATCTTCACACCTATTCGTACAAAACCCTGACGACGCTGGCGCGCCGCCTCGGCCTGCAGGGCGCGACCCTTACGCCGTACTATTACCACTCGGAGCAGTTTCGCGGCCGCGTCGGGAGCGCCGTCATTCCGCTGATCGTCGCGATCGACTATCTCGTGCTGATGCCAATCCAGTGGCTGTTCCCGCTGACGGCCTTCGGGTTCGTGCTCGAAGGTCGTTTTGCCGGCGACGCGACCGGCACGGGCGACGCGCCGCGACGTTCGTGAGCCCTCGGCGCCGTTCGTAACATCGCGACCTTCGCGCTAGCTTCCGCCGCCCGCGGGGACCGCCCTGCGGTCTCCACTTCCTTCAAGAACTCGCAAGAGCGCGCAAGAATACGCAGGAACACGCGAACGGATTTCGCGAAGAGGACGACGAGCGATGAAGACCCGCATCACCGAGATGTTCGGCATCGAGCACCCCATCATCCAGGGCGGCATGCACTACGTGGGCTATGCGGAGATGGCCGCGGCCGTATCGAACGCCGGCGGCCTCGGCATCATCACGGGCCTGACCCAGCCGACACCCGAAGAGCTCGCCCGGGAAATCCAGCGCTGCCACGACATGACGAGCAAGCCGTTCGGCGTGAACCTCACGATCCTGCCGATGTTCGTGACACCGCCGTACGACGAGTACATGCGCGTGATCATCGAAGGCGGAGTCAAGATCGTCGAGACCGCGGGCCGCAGCCCCGAGCCGTTCATGCCGACGCTGAAGAAGGCCGGCGTCAAGGTGATCCACAAGTGCACGTCGGTGCGCCATTCGCTCAAGGCCGAGCGCATCGGCTGCGACGCAGTCAGCGTCGACGGCTTCGAGTGCGCCGGACATCCGGGCGAAGACGACGTGCCGGGCCTCGTGCTGCTCGCCCGCGCCGCAGAGGAGCTGTCGATCCCGTACGTTGCCTCCGGCGGCATGGCCAACGGGCGCAGCCTGGTGGCCGCCCTGGCCCTCGGTGCCGATGGAATGAACATGGGTACGCGCTTCATCGCGACGGTCGAGGCGCCGGTGCATCCGAACGTCAAGCGCGCGCTCGTCGAGGCCGACGAGTTGTCGACGCGCCTGATCATGCGCCCGCTGCGCAACACCGAGCGCGTGCTGACCAACGCCGCCGTCGAGAAGATCCGCGAGATCGAAAAGGAGAAGGGCGGAGCGGTGACGATCGAAGACATCCGCCCGCTGGTCGCCGGCACCCAGAACCGCAAGGTGCTGCAGGACGGCGAGATGGACGCTGCCGCCTGGAGCTGCGGCATGGTCGCAGGCCTGATCCACGACATCCCGACCTGCAAGGAGCTGATCGAGCGCATCGTGCGCGAGGCCGAGGAGATCCTGCGCGGCAAGCTGATGCCCGCGTTCGCGTGACCGCGTAGATCCGGCCGGAAAAACCGTCCGTGCCGCGTTGCGTCACGCACGCGGGCGCTGCGCTCGCTGCAGGCGCGAGGCGGGACGCTGCCGAAGACCGCCGCTGCCGCCGAAGGATCCGTCGGCCATTTCCTCGCGCGGCAGCGAAGCATCCCCGCGGGGGTTCTTCACAAACCCAGCCGCGGCAATTGACGTGGTTCATGACTGGGGCGTAGAAGTCGCTCCCATGAGCCACTTCACGACCCGCAAATCCATTCTGCTGGCTTCCGGTTTCGTCGTTGCCCTCGGCCTTTCGCCGCTGGCCGCGACTCCCGCCCATGCTTTCGGTCTCGGCGGCGGCACCACGGCCGACGTCAAGAACACGAAACACATCCGCGAGCTCTACGACAACTTCGTCAAGGAGTGGAACAAGCACGACGTCAAGGCGATGGCCTCGCACTGGGCCATCGACGGCGACCACGTCGAGCCCGACGGAACCATCGCCAAGGGCCGCGACGAAGTGACCGCACTGCTGCAGAAGCAGCACTCCAGCGTCTTCAAGAATTCGACGCTCAAGCTCACCGTGCGCTCGGTATGGATCATGGCCGACACCGTCGCGCTCGTCGACGGCACGTACGAGCTGTCCGGCGCCGTGCTTCCCGACGGCACCGCAATCCCGCCGCGCGAAGGCATGCTGACCTCGGTGCTGATCCTCGAACGCGGAAACTGGTCGATCGCCGCCAGCCGCCTGATGATCCCGACCGTGCTGCCCTACAAGCCCAAAACCGCCGCCGCCGCGGCCGCGCCCGCAGCTGCAGCCCCGGCCGAACCCGCCCCGGCGAAGAAGTAACCCCTTCGCCTCGCGAGCAAATAGAAAACGCCGCGGAGAAATCTCCGCGGCGTTTCTTTTTGCGCAATTGCCGAGCGGTCCTCGACGCGAGTGGGCGGCTCTCGAAGCGCGCATCTGCGAGCCGGGCGCGGAGAAGGGGCCAGATGCAAGGCAGCGCCCGCGTGAGCGAGCGAAAGCGTACTTCCCGTACGCTGTAGCGAGCGAAGCGGCGCAACGCCGCAGATGGCCCCTTATCCGCGTCCGGCCCCGCGCTCAGGAGTATTTGTCGAGCATGAGCTTCATCGACTTGCGCAGCCGCTCGACGGCGTTCGCGAGCTTCTGGGTCTCGTCATCGGACACGGAGGCGATCGGCGAGTCGAGATCGCCCTTGCTCATGCGATCCACCGCCTCAGTCAGCGTCACGATCGGGCCCGTCACCCACTGCGCGACGATCAGACCGAATGCCAGCGCCAGCGCGAGCGCCATCACCGTCAGCCAGTTGAAGACCGTCCTCAGCTCCGAAGCCTTCGCGTAGAGGATCGACGTCGGCATCTGGTCGACGAGGAAGCCGAGCCCGCCGTGCGGCACTCCGGGAATCGGAATCGGCTTGGCCAGCGTCAGCAGCTCGGCACCTTCGTCCTTGAACACGTCGGTGGCGGCCAGGATCTTCGGTCCGAGCTCCGGGGAGTCCTTGGTGAGGTTCTCGCCGGTTGCGAGGTCGCGCTCGCTGCCGAACAGTTTCTTCTGCTCGGGATGGCTCAGGTAAGCGCCGCCGGGATCGGTGACGAGTAGAGTCTCACCGGCTTCGGGCGCGGCCGCGACCATCTGGAGCACCGGGTCCATCGCAACGCCGATCACGAGGACGCCGCGGCGCCGCGACGTATTGTCGAACACCGACGTGCTGTAACGCAGGACCGGCCGCGGCTTGTCTTCGAGCGTTCCCTTCTCGCGATTGAGCTCGACCGGCGAGATCATCACCTCGCCCTTGGGCAGCTTGAGCGCCGCGGCGAAATCGGGAGTGGCCCGGCGCGTCTCGAGCTTGTCGGGCGCGACCACCACGGTGACGTCCTTGTCGCGATCGACGCGCAGCCGTTCGGCGCCCGAACTGTCGAAGTAGCGGATCTGGTAATAGTTGCCGCGGATTTCCGAGAGGCGGACGAACGCGAGCGAGAGGTTCTTGCGCGTGGCATCGATCAGCGTCGTATCGCCGCTGTCGGACGCGAGCAGGTACTGCGCGAGGGCCGGCGTGTCGGCCAGCAGCAGCAGGTCTCCGTCTACGCCGGCCAGGTAGCGTTCGATCTGAGCGGAGATGCCCGCGATGCGGACTTCGAGCGAATGCAGGCCGTCCTGCCGAAGGACACGCTCGATTCGGCTGCCACCGTACCACCCCAGGGCGATGAGGGGAGGCAGCGTGACGGCGGCCGATGCCAACACGAGCTTGTTGCGCATACTGCTCATGAACTAAACATCGCTCCTTGGCTTCGCTGAGGTCGGCCTGACCTCCCCGATAGGGGGAGGGCCCTCTTCTCAGGCCCTTATCTCATACACTTGACGCGATGCGGTTTCACGGGCTCCCTCGCCCGGCGGGAGCGTCAGCTCCCCCTCAGCCGCTCCACTGCATCGAGGAACGCCTTTTTCTCGCTGTCGCTCGAAAGATCTGCTGCCAGGATCTTGGCGAGCTCGCCGAGAGTGCCGACAGTCGGCGTACTGGTCTCGCGCCAGCGCGTCACGCCGCGCTTGAAGCTGACGCGCGCGACCGGACCGATGTACTCGGTCAGCAGCGCGAGAACCTGGGGAAGAATGGGCTCGGCATCCTTGTCGGAAACCTTGGCGGCCGCGGGTGCAGGCTCGGGCTTCGCGCCCGGTTTCGGCGGCGGCGGCGCGGCCGATGCCGCAGGAGCGGGAGCACCGGGGCGGCCCGGCGGCTGCTGTCCCTTGAGCGGCGGCGGAGGAGGCGGCGCCGGCTTGGCAGCCTGGGGCGGGGCACCCGGAGGCGGAGCCTGCGGCGGTCTTCCGGTCGGCTGAGGCTTGGCCGCGGCCTGGGGAGGCGGCGGCGGAGCGGCGGGCTGAGGCTTCCCGGGCGGCGGAGGAGGTACGGGGACGCCCGGCCTGGCTGCCGCCGGAGCGGCTGCGGCTTGGCCGGCCGGAGCAGGGCCGGCGGCGGGCTTGGCCGCGGCAGGCTGCTGGGCCGGTGCCGGCTCGGGCTTCTCGGCAATGTCGTGCATGCGCCGCAACTGGCGCACCGAGGAGCCCATGACGACGCGCAGCAACTGCGTGTTCGCATCCGGAGCTGCGAGCATCGCGAGCACGAAGTCCTTGTCCACCGGCGCGACCATCAACGAGCGGCCGGCAAAATCGACGACCATTTCTTCGAAGCGGCGGTCGACCAGCTCCAGGCCGTCGCTGATGCCGCGAACGAAGCCGAGGCTGGCAGCCTGCGCCACCTTGTCGCCGTCGGCGAACGAAGACGCGAGCACTTCGCCGCCGCGAACGATGCAGGCACACTGCACCCCGCTGACGGTCCCGAGATCTCTCAGTAGCGTACGCACGACTAACCCTTCTTGAGCAGCTCGCCGACTTCGGCGAACAGCTCACTCTGAGGCCGCGAGCGCTCGGAAACGATCGCAAGGGCCTGCTTGTCCTTCATTACCAGCGAGAGGTCCTCGTCCTTGTTCGTGCGCACGAGCATGCGCCGGACCTCGCCGAGGGCGGTCGCGTTTTTTCCCTCCACCGCCACCTTGAACATCAACCCGAAGAACTCGTTGAGCTCCTTGGCGCCGATCGTGGAGCCCGCCACCTCGCCCTTTTCCCCGACCAGCGCCGCGCCTCGCACGCCGCGGATCTTCATCACCTCTTCGACGATGGACTTGTTCATTTCCTCGCGTTCCCCCACGCCCTTGCGACGAGATCTGCCGCGACGGGCGCCTGCTTCACAGGTCTTCTCCGAAATCGGTGGCGCTCGCCACGGCCTGCTTGCGCAGCTTCATGCGATCCTGGCGGATGTCTTCGCGCTCCTCGGCGACCTCGCGCAGCGCGGCCTCCAGGCGGATGCGTGAATCTGCGAGCCAGGTCTCCAGGCCCGAAAGCTCCTTGCGCCTGGCGGCAATGCGCGACTCGAGCTGCTGCTGGTCGTCGAGCAGGCTCTCGCGCTCGCGCGTGACGGCGGTACGGGCCTCGCGCAGCAGCCTTTCCTGCTCGGCGAAGCGCTGCGACTGCTCGTCGGCCTTCTTCTCCAGCGCGCCGACTTCGTCTTCGAGCGCCTTGCGGTCGCGCTCCAGGCGCGTGCGGTTTTCGACGAGCTCTTTCTCACCGACGACGAGTTTTTCCCTGGCGGCCACGGACTGGTTTTCGATCGCCTTGCGCTCTTCCTCGAGCTTGGCGCGCGTGGCAGCCCACTCTTCCTCGGCCTTCTTCATGCGCGCGGCGAGCTCCTCGTCGCGCTTGCCAAGATCGGCCAGACCGGCCGAAAGACGAGTGTTCTCGGTCTCGGCGCGACGCCGCGAGTCGGCGAGCCAGGCTTCGAGAGTCGCGATCTCCGCGAGGCGGTCGGCGACGGCTTCCTCGACTTTCTGGCGCTCGGCGCGGATGCCGTCACGCTCGCGCGAAAGCTCCATGCGGCGCTCGTCGAGGGTGCGTTCCTGCGCCGCCAGCTCCCGGGTGGTCGACTCGGACTTCTCTTCGAGCGCCTTGATCTCGCTTTCGAGCGCCCCGCGATCGGCCTTGAGCGTGGCCAGTGCCTGGCCGAGCTCGGCTTCGCGCTGCTCGAGCGCGGTGGTCCGCTCGTCGAGGTCCATCGCCATCTCGTCGCGACGCGCTTCGAGATCGCGAATACGCCGATCGATCTCGCTTTCGGCCTCGGCGACGGCTTTCTCGCGCTCGGCGGCCTCTTCATCGTGCGCCCTGGAAGTCTGCTCGTACGTGACACGCGCAGCGTCCAGCGCCGTGCGGTCCGCGGACAGGCGCGTGCGGGCGTCGCCAAGCCAGCCCTCGAGGCCCTTGAGATCCTGCATCCTGGCCGCAGCCTCGGCGCCGAGGCGCCCACGCTCGGCCTCGATGCCCTGGCGGTCGCGCGCGAGCTCTGCCTGGCGATCCGCGAGATCCTTTTCGCGCGCGGCCAGCGCACGAGCGTCGGCCTCGGTCTTCTGCTCGAGGGCCTGCAACTCGGATTCGAGCGCCGCGCGGTCGTCGGCAAGCTTCCTGCCGGCCTCGGCGACGGCTTTCTCGCGGGCGGCCACCTCGGCGGCCTTCTTCTCGATGTCGACCGACAGCTCGCTGCGGCGCTTCTCGAGGTCCTTGCTGCCCTGCTCGAGTTCCGCCTGTTTCGCGGAATGCTCGCGGTCTTTCTGCACGTGCGCCGAACGCGTTTTGTCGACGTCGCTCGCAAGCTCGCCTCGTGCCACGTCGAGAGCGTTGAGCTCTTTTTCCTGGCGGGCGCGGGACCCGGCAAGCCATTTCTCGAGCCCGGCGATCTCGGTGCGACGGTCTGCGAACTCGGCCTCGATGTCCTGGCGCTGGTGCGCGAGGTCCTCGCGGCTGCGCGCGAGCTCTTCCTTGCGCTCGGCCAGCGCCCTTTCGCCCGCTGCGATGACGGCGGCCGCGGCGTTGGAGCGCTCTTCGAGGGCCTTGATCTCGCTCTCGAGCGCCTCGCGATCGGCGCGATGCTTCTGGTCGTTCTTCGTGAGCTCGGCTTCACGGCGATCGAGCTTCTCGGACCTGTCGTCGAGGCTCATGGCCAGCTCGTCGCGCCTGGCTTCGAGCTCCTTCGACTTCTTGGCGAGGTCGGCCTGCTCGGCCGCGATCGCCTGCATGCGCGCAGCGGCTTCCTCGTCGGCCTTGGCGACCGCGGCAGCGTGCTTGCTGCGATCGCCCTGCAACGTGACGAGCTCCGAGTTGAGGCGATTGCGCGACTCGGCGAGCCATTTTTCGAGCTCGGCGGCAGCGCGCACCTTGCTCTCGGCATCGGCGCGCAGCTCGCGGGCGTCCTTCTCCATGCCCTGGCGGTCGCGCGCCAGCAGCTCACGGTCGCGCTCGATGCCCTGCTCGCGGCTCTTCAGCTCCATGGCCTGGGCGTCGAGCTCGGCGCGGATGCGCGCGCGCTCGGCCTCGACGGCCTCGCTGTCCTTCGCGAAGTCGTCCTGGGCCTTGAGAACGGCCTTCTCCAGCTCGCGGACGCGTTCCTCGTCGGTGGCGAGCGTGTCGCGCAGCGACTGGTGCTCCTTCTCGAGCACGATCCGACGGCCGTCGAGCTCCTGCAGGCGCGACTGCACCGTGGCCATCGCCTCGTCATGTTGCTTGCGCAGGTTGGCGCGCTCGAGCGCGATGGAGTTCTTCTCCATGTCGAGCGCGGCGCCGCGCTCGTCGAGCTCGCGGCTGCGCAGGGCGAACGCGCGGGCGCTGGCCGCTTCGCGGCTCTCGGCTTCCTTCAGGCGCGCCTCGAGCTCGGTACGCTGCTCGCCGAGGATCAGCTTGCCGGCTTCGAGCTCGCGCTCGCGCAGCTCCATGCGCGCGGCGCGCTCGGTGTCCTGCGATTCGAGCTTCGCGCGCTCGACACGGAAGGTTTCGACCTCGCGCGTGATCTGTGCGCGCTCGGCGGCGAGCATCGCTTCGCGCGCCGCGATCTCACGCGTCGTTGCCTGGGCCTGGGCCTGCGCGGCGGCCTTCTCGCGCGCCAGCCCCTGCAGCTCTTCGTCGAGATTGTCGTGCGCTTCCTGGTAGGCCTTCTCGCGCGCGGCGAGCTCGTCGGAGCGCTTGGTGGCACGCTCGCGAAGCGTCTTCTTCTCCGCTTCGAACAGGGCGCGCTCTTCGTCGAGATGATCGCGCTCCTCGATCAGGCGCTTCTCGAACGTTCCCGCATCGAGAGGCTGGCTGGCGCGACGCTCGAGCTCTTCGCGCTGCAGGTCGAACAGGCGCCGCTCTTCCTCGAACTTCTCGAGCGCACGCGTGAGATCGTTGCGGGCCTGGTTGACGAGGTCGACGCGGGACTGGAGCGCGTCGCGCAGCGCGACGACCGACGCAACCGCGTCGCGCTTGACCGACTCGATGCGGTTGAGGACCGCATCGGTGGCCAGCGCCGGCTCCGGTGTCTCCAGTTTCATCTCTCTCTTCGTCCGGCCAGCGCCGACGCTCCCGCCTAGTACTCTCCGCCCGTCGCGCGCTGCAGCGCCAGGCGGGCCGCCTCCTGGCGAAGTTCCTCGAGCCGCACGGAATGCGCCGACTCAATGGTATCGACCAGTAGCAGGATCTTTTCTTCCAGCCGTGCAAACGCGGTGTCAATCTCCGCGGCCCCGGCCTTTTCGCTCTCGGCCAGCCGGCGTTTCAGGACCTCGATGTTCGGATCGCTCATGACCGGTCCCTCGGCGGCGCGTCAGCGCCCCTCCCCGATGAAACTTGCGACATCAAAAGCCTGTTCGGTGGTGCCCTCCTGGTCGCCGACGTTCATGTACCAGCCGTCTTCGTTCTTGAACGATGCATCGGGGAATTGGCAACGCGTCGCGTGATTGAGCTGCATATCGAACAACTCGACTCCGGAGAGCAAGATGCGCTTGTACGGGACGCTGTATTTTGATTCCGGACGCACCTTGTCCCGGTAGACCCAGTCCTGGACCAAGCCCTTCCACAGCCTGCCCTGAAGGTCGAAGATCTCGGTGTACGGGATGATGAACGACTCGCGGTCGACGTAGATGACGCGGCTCCCGAACGCGTACCCCGGCAGTCGCGAGCGCCCTTCGAGGACCCACACGTCGCGAGGCTCCCACGTGTCGTCGTGCAGGAAGTCGTTCGGCGGCGGCAGCCATTCGGCCGGCATTTTGCGGCCATGCATGGTCGCGATGATGGTCTTGGTGCCGAGCAGGCGCCACTGCGTCCACGCCGGGTTTCCGCCGTAGCCGCCGTAGCTGTCGAGGTCGATGTCCTGGCCGAACACGCCTTCGGAGCGCTGTGCCGTGCTCAGGCGACGCACGCGCTTCTGCTGAGGGAAATACAGCCACGAGTCGTCCTGGCGACGGGGGTCGAGGAAGCGGTTGTACGTGAAGCCCGAGCCCTTCAGGTCGAACGGTTCGAGCAGCGGATGCAGCATCTCGCGGTAGCGGATGCCTTCGGGATTGGTCCACGTCGGCTTCGGGTCGCTGTAGAATCGCGAGACGTAGTACAGGCGACGGAAATGGCCGGTGATGTAGGCGCGCTCGACGTCCATGCCGGTGTTGCCGCCGGTCGAGCCCGTGCTGCTGCCGGTCGGTCCCGTGCTGCTGCCGATCGACCCCGTCTGGCAACCGAAGTTGCGGATGTCGAAGTCGTCGTTCACGACGCGCGCATCCCAGTTGAGGATCATCTTGATGCCGGCGTCGGGGTCGTCGGTCTGCACGAACGGGAACGGAACGCCGGCGACGTAGTCGAGCATGTACGACTTGTCGTCGGACAGTCGCACTTGGGGGCTGTAGCGCTGCGTCGCCTCGGCGCGCGCGGGCTCCATCGGGATCGGCTCGTTCGCGACCACCGGGAGCTTGGCGCCGCGCCGCACGGCCCATGCGATCGACGGGCTGATGAAATCCTTCCAGCGATCGAGGTTACTGCTCTGGACGACCGTTCCAGGCGGCGGCACGTCGGGCGAGATGAACGCGGGAGCGGGCGCCGTTGCTGCAACAGCGGGCGCCGGCGCGGCACTCGGCCTGCCAGCCTCTTCGGGAGCCCTTCGCGACGGCGTAGGCGCCACCGGAAGCGGCCGCGGCTTGGGCCTTGCCTTCGGGTACGGAGTTTTTCTCGACGGCCCCGGCTCCTGCTCGACGCCCGGCTCAGGAACGACGACCGAAGGCTGCGGCTCCACTTGCGGCGCTGGTGCGGCCGCCGGCGGCGGTGCGGCTTCACGTGTCGGCGGCGCCTGCACGCCGAGGAGCTTCCTCAGCATGTCGTAGTCCTGCTCGGTCGGCGCGGTGCCGGCCTTCGGCGCGCCGCCGGTCTCCTGGGCGAGGACCACGGGAGCGGCGGCGAGAAGCACGGCGCAAAGGCCGGATCTCACGAGCGAAGGACCGTCGCTGCAAGGCAGGAGTTTCAAGGCTGTCGTCTTCCTCGCTCGCGTTTCGCTCGGCGGAAGCGTCGTCTCCGCCGTCCTGCGGAGCGATCCCGTTTTGCGGGAACGCTGTCCACACCCCCGACAAGGGCGAAATCGAGGCGCGATGGTGCGACCGATGACGATCGATCAGCAACCACAAAGAGAGGACCAGCCATGTCGGCCAGCGATTCCCGCCCCAGGCTCGTCCCCCGAGCCCCCTGAACCGCCCGCTACCTACGACTCCGACACCCGCGATGCAATGAAAAAAGGCGGCTTTTCCCGCATTTCATCGAAAAGTTCCGCTGCTTTTTGGATCCCTTCAGTACGAGCCTTTTGCGGGCGGGTCCGCGCGGCGGTCTGCCCCCCGGAACGCCCTTCGCGCCCTTGGCGACGCCCCTGCCGGGAAGGGCTCGCCCGAGGCCTGTCGACCCGACCGGCCTTTGCTGCTAGCGAGCGCCCGCCGCCGCAGCGGCCGACTCGCGACAACTCCGCAGCGACCGCCGCGCGAGCATCGCGGCGGGACCGCCGCGCAAGAAGGAAGGGACCGACCCATGCTGAAGACCCGTTTCACCGAGATGTTCGGCGTGGAGCATCCGATCGCACAGGGAGGAATGCAGTGGGTAGGCCGCGCCGAGCTGGTCGCGGCAGTCGCCAATGCCGGAGCCCTCGGCTTCCTCACGGCCTTGACCCAGCCGAGCCCGGAAGCGCTCGTCGCCGAGATCCGGCGCACGCGCGAACTGACCGACAAGCCTTTCGGCGTGAACCTGACGATCCTTCCGGCGATCAAGCCGCCGCCGTATGCCGAGTATCGCCACGCGATCATCGACAGCGGCATCAAGATCGTCGAGACCGCAGGCTACAAGCCGCAGGAGCACGTCGACGAGCTGAAGAAGCACGGCATCAAGATCATTCACAAGTGCACGGCGGTGCGCCATGCGCTGTCGGCCGAGAGAATGGGAGTCGACGCAATCTCGATCGACGGATTCGAGTGCGCGGGTCATCCGGGCGAGGATGACATTCCCGGGCTCATCCTGATTCCTGCGGCCGCCGACAAGGTGAAGGTGCCGATGCTCGCTTCGGGAGGCTTCGGCGACGGACGCGGGCTCGTCGCCGCGCTCGCGCTCGGCGCCGACGGAATCAACATGGGCACGAGGTTCTGCGCGACGCGCGAGGCGCCGATCCACGACACCGTCAAGCAGCAGATGGTCGCCAACGACGAGAGGGCGACCGACCTGATCTTCCGCACGATGCACAACACCGCACGCGTGGCCAGGAACAGCGTGAGCCAGCAGGTCGTCGCGCTGGAGCGACAGGGAGCGAAGTTCGACGACGTCCGCGAGCTGGTGGCCGGTTCGCGCGGGCGCAAGGTCTACGAAGTCGGCGATCCGGAGATGGGCATCTGGTCGGCCGGGCTGATCCAGGGCCTGATCCACGACGTGCCTACGGTCGAGGAGCTCGTCCACCGCATCGTGCGCGAGGCCGAGGAGATCATCCGCGCGCGGCTCGGGTCGATGATGGCGGCGCTCGCGTAGGCGGCGCCTTCTCCGGACATCGGCGGCCGCGCTGCACGTTTTGCGGCAAAGGTTCCGCGGCCTCGCGCGTACGTTTCAGGACGGAGAGCGCGGCTCGCTCGCGGCTTCTTCTTCGACTTCTGCCAGCAGCGCAGGGATGGCGTCGATCTCGTAGCGCTTGTCGCGCGAGCCGTAGACGAAATGCGCCGACTGCTCGAGAGTAGCGGCGATCTCCGCCAGGTTGTCGTCGAGCCAGCGCGGATTGGCGGCCACGAGCGCGTGCACCCTGGCAACGTAGTCACGCGTCGAGGAAAGGTCGGAGTAATAGCGCCGCAGGATGTCGTAGCGGAACAGGCGGCGGATACGCGAGAGATTTTTCGCCCCCGTCGGCAGCGGCAGCAGTGCGACGTCGGTGCGTCCCTTTCTCCGGCGCTCGTCGAGCCTGAGCTGCACGAGATCGAGGCTGCTGCGCAGCTGCGCGGGCGAGCAGAAGCACGCGAACTCGTCGTAGAGCAGCCGCATCGTCAACATGGCTTCGTCGAGCGGAAGCCTCGCCTGCCGTTCGCGACCCATTCTTCTCAGCAGCAGCATGAACGGCAGCGGCCGGGGCCCGGTCGCCTCGATGACGTCATGGGGACGGAAATCCGGCTGGCGATACGGGAAATGCCGCGGATCGATCGCGTCGAAACCGCCGCGTCCGTAGAACAGGATTCGCTGCAGCGACAGCTGGTCGTCCGGGGAGAAGTATTCCATTTCGGCCGCCAGGTTCAGCTTGACGCCGAAGTACTTTCCCGGCTGGTCCGGCCGCGGAAGCGCCGCGAGTCCCCGTTGCTGGAGCTGGAACAGGTATTCGATGGCCAGCTCGACCGGCGCAATGCGGAGCCAGTACGTGAGCACCGTCCCGCGTGCCTCCGGAAGCACGTAGATGTGCGAGAGATAGATGGTGCAGAGGTCGGGCGCCCACTTCGGGTTGTAGATCACCGAGCCGTCGCGCACTCCGCGCAGGTTTCCCGCCGTGTCCTTCGCGACGACCAGGAAATAGCGGATGAAGGTGCCCGAGGGCAGCGGCTCGTACGCGTCGTCGAGCAGGAAACGGCGGATCGCACTCTCGGGCTCCATCTCGCCGGGAGGGCCGAAGACATCGTCGAGGATCACGAACGCGCGCCGGAAATCAGGGTGGTCGGGATGCTGGATGTCGATGAGCTCGTAGCGCCGCGTTTCGCGCTCGATCATCTCGACGATGTCCTGGGGATACAGGTCCTTCAGGCAAAGCCGCACCCGCTTGCCGAGGATCACGGGAACACCTCGCCGGCGGCGACAAAGGTGTTCGTGTGCACGCGCACGACCTTGGAAACGTCGGCCGTGTAACCGCCGGCCAGCACCCACGCGACGGGAATCGCGTTGCTTTTCGCATACTCGAACGCACGGCGATCACGCGCGAGAAGGTCGTCGTGATCGAGATCCAGTGGAGAATACGGGTCTTCGCGGTAAGGATCGGCGCCGGCCTGATACAGGAGCAGGTCCGGCCGGCCCCACTTCGCGAGCAGCGCAAAACCTGCCTCCATCGCTTCGAGCAGCTCGCGGCGCCCCGCGCCGGCGGCAAGCGCGATCGAGCGATGGTTGGCTCCGTCTTCGTGGCGCTTCGTGGAAACGTCGCGCCACGCAGTGTTCGCATCGTAGTCGTTGCCGTAGATCGACAGGTTGAAGAGCCATGGACGCGATCGCGCCAGGGACGCGGTGCCGTTGCCGTAGTGCAGGTCGAGATCGAGCACCGCGATCCTGTCGATGCGCCGCATCCGGCGGCCTCCGACTTCGTCGCCGGCCCTCAGGGCCTCGGCCGCGACGACCAGCGAATTGAACGTGCAGAAGCCTTCGCCGTGATCGGCGTGGGCGTGGTGAAAGCCGCTGGCCAGGGCGCCGGCAACGCCGCGATCGAGCGCGAGCGCCGCCGCGGCCAGGAGTCCGCCGCCGGTCAGCAGCACGGAGTCGTACAGCGCGGACGACCACGGGAACTTCTGCGACTCGGCCAGTGGCCTCGGCTCTCCGCTGCGGATCGCATCGACGTACTCGTGGCTGTGGACGCGCAGGAGCTGGTGCGGCGACAGCGGCGCCGGCTCGAGGATCTCGCAGCGCGCCTGTCCGCGCAGCGCTTCGGCGACGCGCGCGAACTTGTCGATCGGCATCACGTGCTGTCCGATCGGCGCCGCGAAGCCGGGATGGTGAAAAACGCCGATCTTCATCGCACCTGCTTCGACGCGGCGGCGGCAGCGTCGACGGCCACGGCGCTGCGGGGAATTTCGGCCGCTGCGTCCAGGCCGAGAAGCGCGACTTTTTCGCCGCGACCGGGCATTCGCGCCGCCGCTTCCCGCACCGGCCGCATCGCCTGTTCGCAGACATCGACCGCGAACATCGCGTGCACCGCATCGACCAGGCCGTGCAGCTCGGCGCCGTCGATCGACTCTTCCTGTTCGCGTCCGATTCGCCGGATGACGAGCGCAAGCGGCACCGGGCGCGGTCCTGCCTGGCGGATGGCGTCCTCGGCGCGAAAATCCGGCTGAAGGTACCCGACGCGCGGATCGACCATGCGAAAGCCCGCCCGAAGGTACGACAGGCGGCGACGCGCGGCTTCGCGGTCGTCGCCCGTTTCCATTTCGGCGACGAGCGTGACTGGAACGGCATCCGTATCCGGCACTCCCGCCGCCGCGAGCGCCTTTCTGGCTGCATCGACCGGCAGCGCGCGCAGCGGCGCGGCAAGCCCACGCCCTCGCCATTCTTCCTCGATGACGATGTGAGACAGGTGCACGACGGCGAGTGGCCCAGCGGCAGCGCTCCGACGCGGCACGACGATCGCGGTATGGTCGCGCACTGCCACCAGGCGTCCCTCGGCGCGCACCGCGAAGAGCTCGTACAGCAGCCCGAGCCCCGCGGCGGTCGGACGACGAGGATCGCGCGCGAGGCGTCGCGCGAGGACTTGGCGGCTTTCCATTTCGCCGCGCTCGCCGAACTCGCGCCACAGGCGCCCCCACGCCTCTTCGAACGACTCGCCCGAGCCTTCGCGTATGGTTTCCAGCGAAAGCGACGACCACGCCCCGACGGTCATGGCACGCTCGCCCGGTGCGAGATCGCGCGCGAACGGCTCGAAAGGTCCGGGCACCATGCCTCTACGGTGTCGCGTTTTGACGCGCTCGTAAAGACGCCCGGGTAGCTGGCCGCTCCGCTTTTCTTGTGCTCTAACGCGACGGTGGACGCTGCGACCCTTTCGGAGCTGCGACGCAAGGACGCGGCCTTCCTGATCCATCCGTTCACGGATCATGAAGAGCTTCACCGCGACGGCACCCATGTGATCCAGTCCGCGCAGGGCTGCCACGTCATCGACGAGAGCGGGCGGCGCCTTCTCGACGGACTGGCCGGCCTTTGGTGCGTGAACGTCGGCTACGGGCGCCGCGAGATCGCGGATGCCGTTCACCGCCAGATCCTCGAGCTTTCGTACTACCCGTCGTTCTTCAACTCGACGACGGAGCCGGCGATCCTTCTCGCCGAGAAACTGGCGTCGCTGGCACCGCGCGGGATCGGGCGCGTGTTCTTTTCGAACTCCGGATCGGAAGCCAACGAGACGGCGCTCAAGCTCATCCGGGCCTGGCATCACGCGTGCGGCACGCCGGAGAAGTCGAAGATCCTGTCGCGCAGCTTTTCCTATCACGGGGTCTGCCTCGCGACGACGAGCATGACCGGCCTGGCGAGCTGCCGCGATCCTTTCGATCTGCCGCTGACGGGATTCCTCGAAGTGCCGGCACCGTACGCGTACGGCGCCGGATCGTCGCTTTCGCACGAAGAGTACGCGGCGTGGTGCCTCGAGGAGACAGCACGCATCATCGAGCGCGAAGGCGCCGGGAGCATCGCGGCGCTGTTCGCCGAGCCGGTGCAGGGAGCCGGAGGCGTCATCGTCTCGCCGCCCGGTCACTTGCGCGCGCTTCGCGAGCTGTGCCGCCGGCACGACATTCTTTTCGTCGCCGACGAAGTGATTACCGCGTTCGGTCGCCTCGGTGCATGGTTCGCGTCCACGCTGTGGGACCTCGAGCCGGACCTCGTGACGATGGCCAAGGGGATTACCAGCGGCTACGTGCCGCTGGCCGCGACTGCCGTCTGCGACCGCATCGCCGATACGCTTTCGCAGGCGGGCTATCTCGCGCACGGATTCACCTACAGCGGCCACCCCGTCGCCGCAGCCGCCGCGCTCGCGAACATCGAGATCCTCGAGCGCGAAAAACTGGTCGAGCGAGTTCGCGACGACGTCGGGCCTTACTTCCAGGACAAGCTCGCATCGCTCGCGGCACATCCGGCAGTCGCGGAGGTGCGCGGGTTCGGCCTGATCGGCGCGATCGAGCTCGTGCGGCCGCCCGCGCAGAATACACCGGCGGCGCTCGGTATCCGGGCGGCGGCGATCGCGCGCTCGCAAGGCATCATCGTCCGCGGCATCCGCGATCTCGTCGCGCTGGCACCACCGCTGGTGATCGCGCGCGACGAAATCGATTTCCTGTTCGCCGCTCTGCAATGCACCCTCGATCGCCTCGCGACCGGCGAGAGCGCGGGATGAATGAGCCCGGCGACAATCTCGCGACCTTGTTCGAGCTGGCACCCGGCAGCGCCAACGATTACGTCGGGCAGGGTCTCCAGTACCCGTGGGGCGGCCTTTATGGAGGCCACATCGTCGCGCAGGCCCTGCGCGCCGCTGCCCACAGCACGGCCGACGGGCTGCTTCCGCATTCGCTCCGCGCCTATTTCATCCGTCGCGGCAACAATGCCGAGCCGGTGCGCTACGAGGTCGACCGCATCCGCGACGGACGCAGCTTTGCGACTCGCCGCGTCGTCGCGAGCCAGCACGGCGAAGCGATCCTCAACCTCGAAGCATCGTTTCATCGCACCGAAGACAGCCCCGACATCCAGACGCTGTCGTTTCCGGCCGCCCACGCGATGCCCGCTTCGATTGCGAGCGATACGTGGAGCTCGCTCTTCGACAGGCGCTATGTTCCCGAAACGCTGCTTCCGGCGACCGCGACGGGAGGAATCGGCCGCGTTGCCGCATGGATGCGCGCCACCGGCGATTTTGGTGGCGACGAGCTGCTGCACCGCTGCGCGCTGGCCTACCTCTCCGACGACCTTCCGTGCGAGGCCGTGATCCGCGCGTGGCCCGATGCCAGGCGCTACCTCGAGAGCACCGGCACCCACCCGTTCAACGCGAGCCTGGACCACGCAGTCTGGTTCCACCGCACGGTTCGCGCCGACCGCTGGCACCTCCATGACGTGTCCTGCCACAATTTCGCGGGAGGCCGCGGGCTGGCCATCGGGCACGTGTTCGACGAGGACGGACTCCACGTCGCAACCGTCGCCCAGGAAGCGCTGGTCCGTTTGCCTCCCTGACTGCGGCAGGCGAAGCTTCCTGGCGATGCCGCCAAGCCGCTCGATACGCCTCGCGCTCCCGTTCGCCCTGGCCTTGGCCACCGCCTGTCCTGCGGCGGCCGCGACGCAGGTGATCGACTTCGACGATGCGGATGCGCCGTTCGCGTTTTCGGATACGAATGCGCTGCGCGACAAGTACGCCGCCCTCGGAGTCACGTTCACGGCGCCCGGAGACAACGGCGTCGCGATTCTCGACGACGCTTCGGCGCCGGGCGTGTCGGGTTTCAGCGCGCCGAATTTCCTCGCGTTCAACAAGCAGGGAACCCTCGCCGACGGCGGAGCGCCCGTGCTTCCGGAAACTCTTCTTTTCGACCCGCCGGTTGCTCACGTCGCCATCGAGGTCGGCGACTACCAGCTCTCGACGATTTCGATCGAGGCGTTCGACGCGGGAGACCAGTCCCTCGGCACGGATTCCGTCCAGGCGAGCGACCAGATGCAGCCGCTCGCGATCGACGCGTCCGGCATCGTGCGCGTCGTCGTCACGAGCGACGGAGTGCAGGGCATACTCGACGACCTCGAATTCGGTTCTGCGGCTGCACTCTGCGGCGATGCCAACGGCGACGGCCACGTCACTGCGAGCGATGCACTGGCCGCTCTCAAAACTGCCGTCGGATCGGCCGACTGTCCCGTCGATCGCTGCGATTTCAACGGGGACGGCCACGTGCTCGCGGCCGATGCGCTGGCGATCCTGAAGACGGCCGTGGGGCAGGATACGACGCCGTCGTGTCCTGCCGCCTGACGCGCATGCTCGATTGCCTCGACCACGTCATCTTCACGGCCAAAGACCTCGATGCGGCGTCGCGAGACCTCGCCCGCCTGCTCGGCCGCGATCCGTCGTGGCGCGGTTTCCATCCCGATCTCGGCACCGCAAATGCGCTTTTTCGCCTCGAAAACTGCTACGTCGAGATTCTCGCGGCCTCCGGCGACGGCATTCGCTCCCGGCTTCTTCGTGCGTGGATCGCGGAAAAGGGCGAAGGCCTGCTCGGTCTTGCATTCGGCGCTGCAGACATCGACGCGTGCCGGCAGCGGCTCGCGGACAGCGGGCTGGAGCCCGGGCCGGTCGATGGCGGCCATGGACGCGACTCGCGCTCCGGCGCGCAGCGGCAATGGCGCCGCATCGCGATCCCGCCTCACCGCACTCGCGGAGTGCTGCTGTTCCCGATCGCGCACGATCCCTCGTCGGACGAGCTGCCGACGATGCCGCCGCGCGGCGACGAGCGCGCGTGCATTCACGGCGTCGATCACATCGTGGTCCAGACGGTGCAGCCCGAAGAGGCCAGGCGGCTGTACGGCGATGCCCTCGGCATTCGCCTCGCCGTCGATCGCGAGTTTCCGCAGTGGGGCGTGCGGCTGATGTTCTTCCGCATCGGCGGCGTGACGGTCGAGGTGGCCGCTGCGCTCGGCGGCGGCGCGGCGGCTTCGGTGTTTCCCGGCGCAAGCGCAGGGCCGGGCGAAGACCGGCTCTACGGATTGACGTGGAGAGTGCGGGACATCGAGGCAACCCACGCGCGTCTCGAACGCGAGGGGTTTGAGGTCTCCGAGGTGCGGACGGGCCGCCGCCCCGACACGCGCGTGTTCACCGTGCGCAGCGGGACTCTCGGCGTTCCGACCCTGATGATCGAGCTGCCCGAATCCAAGCAGTGACAGCGTCCCTGGGCCGCCGCGACGTCAGGCGCCGAGGGAGACTCCCGGGCCCGCGGTCATTCCGCCGTCGATCGGGATGGCGGCGCCGGTAATGAACGACGCATCGTCACTGGCCAGGAACGTCACGAGCTTGGCCACTTCGTGGGGCTCGCCGAGGCGCCCGAGGGGATGTACGCGCTGGGCGAACTGTTCGATGGTGTAGGGGCCCATGCTTCCGTCGCCGAACCCTTCGGCCATCGGCGTGCGGATGACGCCAGGGCACACGGCGTTGACGCGAATGCCGAGAGGCGCGGCTTCGAGCGCACCGACTTTCGTCAGCAGCACGACACCGCCCTTGGCCGCGTTGTAGCTGGACAGTCCCGGTGCACCGATCAATCCCGCCACCGATGCCGTGTTGATGATCGAGCCGCGCGCCGGGCCGTCGTTGTTCGCCATCGCGCGGATCGCCGCCTGGAGGCAGTAATAGACGCCGTTCAGGTCGACGTCGATGACGCGACGATGCTCGGCCAGGTCCATCGCCGCCAGCGGCCCGTGCTTCTCGATCCCGGCATTGTTGAACAGGACGTCGATGCGGCCGTAGTGGTCGACGGTACGCGCGACCATCGCTTCAACCTCGTCGGGACGCGTGACGTCGACGCGGATCGCGATGGCGCCGAGCTCCCGGGCGACGCTGTCGGCGTCGCGGACATCGGCGATTGCCAGGCGGGCGCCGGCCGCGTGGAACTCCCGGGCCGTGGCCAGGCCGATGCCGGAGGCTCCGCCCGTGATCAACGCGATTTTCCCTTCGAGACGACACATGGTGCTGCTCCTTTTGCGCGCGCGGCCGGCTTCGGCACTTCGCCACGGGCGCCCGCTGCGCGAATGACCGCCGGCCGGCCGCAGGCATGGAGCGGGCGGTCCGGGGCGGCTGCGAACGGCCAGCGGTAGACCGATGGCGGCGCGCAAGCAAGAATGCGCGCCGGCCTGCAGCGCGGGTCGCAGGAACGACCGCCTGCCCGAGAACGACCCGTGGAGCTTCAATTCTTCGAACGTCTGTTGCTGGCGCCGCTGTTCGCCGTCATCGCCGCGGCGCTGGTGGCGGTGCTGCGCGGTTTCGGCTCGCTGCGCCGCCTTCGCATCTGGGCCGTGCTGACCGGCCTTTCGCTCGGCGCCTGGATCGCCGTGCAGGGCTCGGGGATGCAGTTCGAGGCGGGCGCGCGGCAGGCTCTTGCCGCGATCGCGCTGATGTCGGGCGCAGCCACGGTGCTGCGCCTCGTCGACCTCATTTTCTGGGACTGGTTCCTCAGTCGCCGTCGCCACGTGCTCGTGCCGCGGCTGGCCGTCGACCTGTTCAAGCTCATCGCGCTCATCGGCGTCGCGATCTCGGTGCTCAAGTACATCTTCGGGATGGAACTGAGCGGCCTGCTGGTCACGTCCACGGTCGTGTCGGCGGTCATCGGCCTGGCGATCCAGGACATGCTGGCCAACATCGCCGCCGGCCTCGGCGTCCAGCTCGAGAGGCCGTTCAACGTCGGCGACTGGCTGACGATCGGAAACCACGAGGGCGTCGTTACCCAGCTCAACTGGAGGACGCTGACGCTGCTGACGCGCGACCGCCACGAGGTGCTGGTGCCGAACTCCACGGTCGCCAAGACGGAGGTCATCAACTTCTCGCGGCCGAGCACGCTGCAGCGGGCGCACTCCTACGTCGGCGTCGCGTACCGGCATCCGCCGGGCGTCGTCAAGGCGACGCTCGCGCGCGCGGCGTCTTCGTGTCCGGAGGTCACCAGCAACCCGCCGGTGGAGGTCCTCGTGAAATCGTTCGACGAGTCGCAGATCCTCTACGACGTGCGCTTCTGGATCACCGACTACAGCCGCCTGCTGCAGATCACCGACGACGTCTATTCTCGCTGCTGGTACGAGCTGAGGCGCAACAACCTGTCGATCCCGTTCCCCACCCGCGACGTCACGATCCGCACGGCCTCCGACGAGCAGGAGAAGAAAGCTGCCGAGGACCGGCGCCGCGAGATCTTCTCGGTGCTGAGGCCGCTGCCGGTGTTCACGCCGCTCAACAACGAGCAGATCGAGATGCTGGTCGCGGGCGCCGAGCTGCAGGTGTTCATGAAGGGAGAAACGCTCGTGCGCCAGGGGGACCGCGGTGAGTCGCTGTTCGTGATCCGCGCCGGCAAGGTCCGCATCGACAAGATCCACGAAGGCGCGGCGCCCACGACCATCGCCACGATGGAAGGCGGGGAGTTTTTCGGCGAGATGAGCCTGCTGACCGGAGAGCCGCGCACCGCGTCCATCGTCGCCGACGACGAAACCGAGGTGGTCGTCGTCAGCAAGGAATCCTTTGCGCCGGTATTGACGGCCGATGCCGGAATCCTTCCGGGCCTGTCGGCGGCGCTCGAAACGAGGGCGCGCAACACCCAGCAGTTCCTTCGCGATCTTCCGGCCACGCGCGACGAGGTGCGCACCACGCACCAGAGCTCGGCGCTGCTGCGCCGCATCGGACATTTCTTCGGGCTGGACGAGAGCTGAGGGCCGGCTCAGCCGCGGCTGCGCATGTCGTAGACGAACGACGCGGCCGTGTAGTAGGCCGGGTAGAACAGCGACGCCCATGCCAGCAGAGGCGAAGGTTTCGGGAGCTGGAAAATCAGCCAGATTCCCATCACGCCCCACAGCACCCCGAGCCATACCGCCGCAGCGCGGCCCTTTTCCATGCGGCTCGGGTACAGCCAGCGCATCGGCACGAACACCATCGCGAGGAAGAACACGAGGAACGCGAGGTTGACCCACGCGTTGGTGCCGAGCACCACGTAATAGAACACGAGCACGTTCCAGTACGAGGGAAATCCCTGGAAATAGTGCTCGACGAAACCCTTCGCGTCGGTGCGCGAGAAGCCGTAGGCGCTGGCGACGAGCACCGGCAGCGCCATCCACTGCGTGCCCGGCGGAAGAATGCCGGGCTGGATCAGGACGGCGACGGGGACGATGACGTAGTTCTGGTAATCGATGATGTTGTCGAGAAGGGTGCCGTCGATCCACGGTACGACGTGCTTGACGTGCGCCCGCCGCGCGAGCGTACCGTCGGTCGCATCGACGACGAATGCGATCGCGAGCATCCAGAACGTCGTCGCGTAATCGCCGCGGAACGCCGCAGCCAGTGCGACGAACCCGAGCACGGCGCCGAACGCCGTGTACGCGTGCACCGCGAACGCGAAAAGCAGCTGGGAAAACCCGATGGTCGCCTCGCCCTTGTCCACGGCCATCGTCCTACGCTCCCTCGCCGATCTCGGCAACGATGAGGCGCGCAACCTCGTCGGGCTTTTCCATCGGAATGAAATGCGTCGTGCCGGGTACCGTCACCAGCCGCGCGCGAGGGGCGACCTCGGCGGCGCGCCGCGCCCGCGGCTCGTCGAGCGTAGTGCTCGACTCGCCGCGCACGAGCAGCATCGGCGCCTGGACGCGGCCGAGGATCGAATAGGCATCGAAATCCGAGGCCGCCGAATACACCTGGGCCTCGACGCGCGCCGGGCACAGCAACTCGACCTCGCCGTCGGGCCTGTCGAACGTTCCCTCGTCGACGTACGCATGCAACGCTTCGTCGGTCCACGTCGAGTACGGCTCGCGGCGGCGGAACGAATGAAAGAGCTGCTCGCGCGAGCGCCAGACCACGCGGCGGGTGCGCGTACGCGCCGCCATCGGATTCTGCACTCCCGCCTCTTTCATCATCCGCGCCATCTCCGGGTGGAACAGTACGGGGTCGATGAGAACCAGGCGCGACAGAAACTTCGGCTCGGCTGCGGCGACGCCGGCCAGCGTCGTCGCTCCGGCCGAATGCCCGACGCCGAGTGCACGCTCGATCCCGAGAATCCTCAAAAGCTCGGTCGCATCGACGACGAACTGCTCCCACGCATAGTCGTCGTCCGGCTTGGACGACAGGCCGTGGCCGCGCTGGTCCCACGAAAGGAAGCGCGACGTGACACCGAGGGCGCGCAGCCGCACGAGCAGCGGCTTCCAGACGGCGCCGAGAAAACCGGTGGGATGCGCGAAGACGATGCAGTCGTCGCTCGTATGACCGCCCCAGTCGGTGACGTGGAGATGGATTTTCCCGACGCGGATGCGCTTGTCGCGGCGGTCGGAAAACCAGGGGCGCTCCATCGCAGCAGTCATTGCAGGCCGGCGGGTTGTCGCACCTCCCTCGGGCGGTGCAAGCGGCCGCGGCGGCGGCTGAGCTTGCGATCGCGACGGGTGATCGGCCGCGCCCGCGCGGGACGGCGACGCGGGCCGGTGGAGCATCAGGCGACCGTGACAGCATGGTGGTCGTCCGCTAAGGTCGGACCATGGCCCTTTCCGCGACGTCCATCGAACAGCTCTTCGGCCTTCACGGTCGTGTCGCGATCGTCACCGGCGCCTCCTCGGGACTCGGCATCGAGTTCGCCGATGCGCTGGCCTGCGCCGGCGCCGATGTCGCCCTGCTCGCAAGGCGCGGCGACCGGCTCGATGAAGTCGCGGCGGGACTCAAAGCCCGTTACGGCGTGAAGACGATCGCAGTCGAAGTGGACATCACCGATCGCGAAGCGCTGACGGCAGCGTTCACGCGCACGCGTGCTGCGCTGGGCCCGGCCTGGGTGCTGGTGAACAACGCCGGCCTGGCTCCGACCGGCCGTGCCGAGAAACAATGGCCGGAGGACTGGGACCGCACGGTCGCCCTCAACATGACCGCGGTATTCCAGTGCTGCCTTCTCGCCGCGATGCAGATGCGCGCGGCGGCCGGCGGCGGGCGCATCATCAACGTCACGTCGATCTTCGGCCGCCTCGGCAGCTCGCTGTTTCGCGTCGCCAGTTATGCCGCGAGCAAGGGCGGCAGCGAAAACCTGACGCGGCAGCTCGCCGTCGAGTGGGCGCGCGAGTCGATCACCGTCAATGCGATCGCCCCGGCGTGGTTCCCGAGCGAGATGACGCAGGAAAGCCTCGTTCGCGAGAGCATCGAGGAGCGCATGGCTTCGGGCAATCCGATGGGTCGCATCGGCGACGAGGGAGAATTGCGCACGGCCTGCCTGTTCCTGGCCTCTCCCGCGAGCAGCTACGTCACCGGATCGGTGATTCCGGTGGACGGCGGCTACACCGCTTGGTAACAAGCGCTGCCCCACATCTGCGGGGGCGGAGGGACCCCCAGTGATGCGACGCCTCGTCCAGCTCCTCGTAGCCATCGTTTTCCTTGGCTTCGGTTTCGCGATCGCGATCACGCGCGTCATCCCGCTGCAGGACGCGATCGTGCACCGCATGGCGCGAAAGGTGCTGACCACGTCGCGGGATTACCTGTTCCAGGACGACGCATTGCGGGTGCTCGCGTGCGGCACGCGTTCACCGATGCCCGACCACGACCGCGCCGGCGCCTGCGTCGCAGTGTTTGCCGGCGGCCGTTTCTACGTCGTCGATACCGGCCCGAACGCCTGGGACAACTTCGCGCTGTGGCGCATCCCGGGAGACAAGGTCGGCGCAGTCTTCTTCACGCACTACCACTCCGACCACATCGGCGACCTCGGCGAGTTCAACTTGCAGACGTGGGGGGCAGGCCGGCCGGGGCCGCTGCGCGTTTTCGGTCCGCCAGGCGTCGACAAGGTGGTCGACGGCTTCACCCTCGCCTACGAGCTCGACCGCGGCTATCGCACGGCGCACCACGGCCCCGAGGTCATGAATCCGGCCAAGGGGCTGATGGAAGCGCATCCTTTCGATATCGATGACAAGAATCCCGCGGGCACCGTCGTGCTCGAGGAGAACGGCCTGGTCGTACACGCGTTCCATGTCGACCATGCACCGGTCAAGCCGGCCGTCGGCTATCGTTTCGATTACAAGGGACGCTCCGTCGGGATCAGCGGCGACACCAAGCCGACTCCGTCACTGGTGGCGGCGAGCAAGAACGTCGACGTGCTGTTCCACGAGGCGCAAGCCAACTTCATCGTGAATATTCTGCAGGAAGAGGCGACGGCAGCGGGAAAAACCCAGTACGCGCACATCCTGCACGACATCCCGAACTACCACACCTCTCCGGTCGAGGCCGCCCAGGAAGCGAACGAAGCAGGCGCAGGCCTTCTCGTCCTGTACCACCTGACTCCGCCTCCGACCAATCCCATTCTCGAGCGCATCTTCCTGCGCGGCGTCTCCGACGTGCGGCCAAGCGGAGTCGTCGTTTCGCGCGACGGGCTGCTCGTCACGTTGCCGGCGGGCGGCAAACAGATCGAGACCGGTCACGTGGAGTAGCAAGCGGCTTCGCGCTGCGCTGCTGCGATGTCGCGGTTGCCCGCACCGGCATCAGTGTGCTTGCGAGATGCTCGCCAGAAGCCCTGCGCGTACCTTGGACGCTTCGACGAGCGGATTTCTTCGCCACGGTCCCACTTCGGCGGCCGTGAACGGCTGGAAATCGGCGGGAAGGTGCTCCTTGTCGAACCACGCCAGCAGCCAATTGAGAAGGGCGGCAACGGCAGCATCGTCCAGGCGGGACTGCGCTACGCCGGGCACTCGGCAGAGATATTCGCGTCCGCCGGCAACGGTCACGAGGCGTGCGACGTTGTCCTTCAGCTGGGGCACCGCGCCGGCAAGGCCGGTACCTTGCGCCTGGTGGCAGCCCTGGCAATTGAGCAGGTAGTCGAGAGCAGGATCTCCGCTGCTTTTCATTCCGATCGCGCTGTCCTGGGCGCGGGGAACGCGGCCAGGTGCGGAAAAGCTGACGCCCTGAGCCAGCGCAGGCGATACGGATGATGCAACCCAGGCGGTCGCTGCTGCGAGTGATACCGCGGCAAGCGACGTGGTGCGCAGAGACAAGGTGTGTCGCGAAACAAAAGCGGCAGCGCGGGCGACCCGCGCTGTAGCGATTCGCGTGCGCCGCGCATCGTGTGTTCGCACCCCGCCGGGATCAGGTCTTCGTCGCAAGGCCGACCACCACCGAGACGCTGCAGTGCACGGCGCGGCTCTGGGTGCCGAAGCACCAGAGCAGGTCGTTGTTGCGGAAAGTATCGTAGATCGGCTGCTCGCCTTCGGTACGGCTGCACAGGCAGCGCCCGCACAGCGAAGCGCCGCAGCAGTCGTTGTACGCGATCACGTATTCCTTCGAGTCGACCGGATTGCGGCAGGTGCCGAGCCACGTGATCGGCGACATCTCGGTACCGGGCGGACACGCGTTGGCCGAGCCGCCGCAGCAGGAGCACAGGTAGCCGTGGATCGCGCAATAGCGCCAGTACTGGCAATCGCGCGGATCGCCGGACTCGCCCGGAGCCGGGGCACGGGACTCCGCCGCGTCGGCGATTCGTGCGACCGGCAGCAGCGGCAACGCCGCACCACCGACGAGAAGCCCCCCGACTCGCGCGAGAAACCCGCGCCTGGACGACGCGCGCGCCAGATGCCGGCTTGCCTGCTCCATCCACGCATCCAGTCGTTTTGCTGCTGCTTTGTCGTTCATGATCAGGCTACCTTGGCGCGCCCGGGCGCCGCCGCCGCGTCGCGGGCCGTGCCTTGCCGGCGCACGAGCTCCTGGATGGAGGCAACCCCGCGGTCACGGGCCTCGAGCAGGCTTTCCAGGTGCTCGCGGGAATTGACGAGGCCGTGCGCACGAACGATTCCGCTGTCGTCGACGAGCACCGCGTACGGAAGTTTCGCGATCTGCCACGTGACGCCGAGCTGGGTCGACAGCAGGTACGACGATGCGTCGAGCTTCTGCTCGCGGGCGAACGCCTCGTGTTCGGACGGAGAACCGTCGCCGGCGACGAGCACGCGAAGGTTCGCGGCTTCGGCGGCCGCCATCGACCTCAGTGCCGGCAGCAGGCTCTTGCAGACCGGACAGGTGGGCGACAGAAAGAACACCAGCGTCGAGCGCCCGTCCTCCGAAGCCGCGCCGACCATCTCGTCGTTGCCGGCCAGTGTCGGCGCGCGCACGACCGGGGCTTCGTCACCCGCGACCACGCCGCGTCCGATCATCAACGCGCCCGCCGGCGCGACGCGCTCGTAGAGCACGCCGATCTGTCGCGTCAGCGCGAACACGACGCCGCAGAGCACGACGACGACGACCCACAGCAGCACGACGGAAACCGACAGCGCCGCAATCATCGTCGCAGCCTCGCGAGCGCCGCTGCGCGCGGCGCGGTCGCCAGCAACCGCTGGCTCGCGAGCCAGCAGGCGCAGAGCCCCGGCGTCGCTGCCATGACGGCAACGCAGTCGAACCAGGCCAGGGGTCGCGGCGAAAGTGGCAGCGCCAGTGCAGCCGCCGCGACGGCCACGACGCCGTTGCGCACCACGAGGCTCGCGCCAAGCGGCACGTGGAAAGCAGGACCGGTGCAGCCGCAATCGATCCCGGTACGGCCTCTGGCCACGTTGACGGCGATCGCCGCGGCGTAACCCGCCATCAGCAGCGAGGTGGCGACGCCGGCAGCACCGAGCCCCATCGCCAGTGCGACCGCGAGCGAGGCCTCGACGGCGGGAACCGCGACGGTGGCGGGCGCAAGCAGCATCTTCGGCAGCACGCGATATCCGGCAACAGCGGCGCGAAAGCGCGAAAAATCCGCGATCTTGTGAAACGCCGCCGCCGCGAGCAGCAGCGTCAGGCAGGCGCGAAGCACGAGCGCCGCCGCGGGATCGATTGCGACGCCACTCATGGCGTGAACAGCAGGCTGAAACCGAGGCCCGGCTCGCTGACCTCGTGACGCACTTCGCCCGTCTGCGCGTCGTGGATCGTGATCGTCGGCGGGAATCCGGAGGACGTCACGAGAAGAGGCTTGTCACCCTGGGTCACGATCATGCGCTCGACCCCGGGGTTCGGCAGCACCATGCCGAGCAGCGCTCGCGTCGCGCGGGCGCCGAAGCCTTCGCTCTCGACCGAACCCATCTTGGCCTGGTCGGCAAGGAAGCTGACGTTGGGGTTGGGCACGGCGATGCGCTGGACCCGCTTCTTTTGCGCGAGATCGTAGACCCAGATCTCGGTGCCGGGATCTTTGTGGGTTCCCGGCGGACCCTGGTGCATCAGTGCGTAGAGGCGTCCGCTCGCCGAGTGCACGGCCAGGCTCTGCAGGCCGCCGACACGCCATCGGTCCTTGCGATCGGAGTCGTCGAGAAGAGGCCAGGCCTGGCCGAATGCAAGTTGCGGCTCGCCGACGTCGATCGTGTGGATGACGCCCTCGTACGAGACGAAAATCCACTGGTTGCCGCGCCGCACGGCTTTTTCCGTAACGGGGTCCTTGGCGGCATCGAAGAAAACGTCCGACCTTGCGGCCTTCGCGACGTGGCCTGCATCATCGAGGTCGATGACCAGCGCGCTGCCGTTCGCACACAGCATGAAGAAGCGGCGCGGGCCGGCCGCGTACGCGAGGCTGCATCCCGGCGATTCCACTTCCTCGACGAAACGCCGCTCCTTGACGTCGACGATGCTGAGCGAGGTCGCCGGCGTGATGTTGAAGACGGCCATGAAGCGACCGTCGTCGCTGAGCGCGTTGGCGGCGTTGCCGGGAAAGTATTCGCCGCGCTTGGCCGGGATCGGAATCTCGGCCTTCGGCCTGAGCGTCTTCGCATCGTAGACCGTGACGACATCGGTGCGGTCGCCGCGAATTCCCCGCGACCAGTACGTCTCGGCGATGTAGATCTCGTCGTGGGCCGGCGAGAACAGAGGGAAAATCACGAAACCGGTACCGGCCGATCCCGAATTGATCGTGCCGAGCAGGCGGCCGTCGTCGCCGTCGTACAGCGACGTGCGGTGCAGCAGCACGTCGCTGATCCAGAACCAGTGCGGACCGGGTCTGGCGGGAAGCTCGACCACGGTGCCGGTTTTTTCGGGAGCCAGATCGGCCGCTGCGGGTGGCGCGAACGCGACGATTACCGCCAGCGATGCAGCTGCTGCGGCCGCCGGCAGAGTAACCGTGGCGCGCAGGCGCATCACGATCCGGCGAAGTCTCGAAAAGTTCCGCATTTGCGAGTGGCGCGCGCTTCGACGTCCGCTGCGGCACGGGGCCGGCTGCGGCGCGCGGCGCGAGCGGCGCGTTTATAACACGGCCGGCGGGGTCTATGCGAAGAGGTCGGTCGCGGCATCCGGCGCCGCGACGCTGCGGTGGATGCCGGGCTTTGACTCCGGCCCCCGCAGCAGGCTTGCTTCGTCGTTGCGCGCCGCACGGGAGCCTTCCGTGCCCGCAATTTCGGGAGCCGCAGTGAGCACCACCCAAGCCATGGTCCAGGGCGTCGCCGGCGCCCAGGTGCGCAGTCGCCGCACGTTCGCGATCATCGCGCACCCGGACGCGGGCAAGACGACACTGACCGAGAACTTGCTGCTGATGGGCGGAGCGATTCGCCTGGCCGGGCAGGTGCGATCGCGCGGCGAGAACCGTCGCGCGCGCTCGGACTGGATGAAGATCGAGCAGGAGCGCGGCATCTCGGTGTCGTCGGCCGTCATGACGTTCGAGTCCGACGGCATCACGTGCAACCTGCTCGACACCCCCGGCCACGAGGATTTCAGCGAAGACACCTACCGCACGCTGACGGCCGCCGACAGCGCGATCATGGTGCTCGACGCCGCCAAGGGCATCGAGCCGCAGACGCTCAAACTCTTCGAGGTCTGCCGGCTGAGGAACATCCCGATCCTCACGTTCGTCAACAAGATCGATCGCGAGGGACTCAGCCCCTTCGAGCTTCTCGACCAGATTGCCGCGCAGCTTGCGCTCGACGTCTCCCCGATGATGTGGCCGGCCGGCATGGGCGGCCTGCTGAAGGGAGTCGTCGATGCGGAGAAGGAAACGTTCCTGCCGTTCGACCGCAGCGGCCAGGTGCAGACTGCCGTCCCGTTCGGCAACGAGGAGGAGCTCCAGCGTTACCTCGAGCACGACGACGCGGTGATCCTGCGCGACGAGCTCGATCTTGCGCGCGCCGGTTACCCCGCCTTCGACCGCGAACAGTACCTCGAAGGGCACCTCACGCCGGTCTATTTCGGCAGCGCGCTTCGCGCGCTCGGCGTGCGCGAGCTTCTCGACGCAGTCATCCGCTACGCACCGTCACCTCGTCCCCAGGCGGCGGCCACGCGCGTCGTCGAGCCCGGCGAGCCCAAGGTTGCCGGCTTCGTCTTCAAGGTGCAGGCGAACATGGACGCCAATCACCGCGACCGCGTCTCGTTCATGCGCATCTGCTCGGGACGTTTCACGCGCGGCATGCGCCTGCGGATCGCGGCCAGCGGGAAGACCGTCGGCGTGCACAACCCGATCCTGTTCTTCGCGCAGAGCCGCGAGACGGTCGACGAGGCGTGGGCCGGCGACATCATCGGCATCCCGAATCACGGCACGATCCGCGTCGGCGACACGCTGACCGAAGGCGAGGAGCTGCGCTTTACCGGCATTCCGAACTTCGCGCCGGAAATCCTGCAGCGCGTGCGCCTGGACGATCCGATGAAGTCGAAGCAGCTGCGCCGCGCGCTCGAGAACTTCGCCGAGGAAGGCGTCACGCAGGTGTTCCGGCCGCGCCTCGGCGCGAGCTGGATCGTCGGCGTCGTCGGTCGCCTGCAGCTCGACGTGCTGGCGTCGAGGATCGGCGGAGAATACGGCATCAAGGTCGGTTTCGAGGCGGCGCCGTTCGAAGCAGCCCGCTGGGTGAGCGCCGCCGATCCCGCCGAGCTCAAGCGATTCGAGGACGCCAACCACGCCTCGATGGCCGACGATCGCGACGGCGCCCCGATTTTCCTCGCGCGCACCTCGTGGGAGCTGCGCTACGCGCAGAAGAACTTTCCGCTGGTGCGATTCGCAGCTACGCGCGAGCGGGTGGCGGCGACGCAGGCGGACGAGTAGAAGAACGACTCAGGACCCTGGCCGATGCAGGACCTCGCGCTGATGGCGTGGCTGTTCACGCCGCTGTTCGTCGGACTTGCCGTGAACGGCCTGTGCATGAAGTACGACATCCTGCGCGGCCTTGCGCGGCCCGTCGACGGCGGGCGGACGTGGAGGGGTGCGCCGCTTTTCGGAGCATCCAAGACGTGGCGCGGCATCGCGGCTGTCTGTGGCGGCACCGCGCTCGCATACGCGATACGAGCTCCACTTTGGCGGCCACCGCTAGCGGCCGCATCGCTTTCGCAGTGGCCTTCAGCCTGCGTGTTCGGCGCGGCGCTCGGCGGCGCGGCGATGCTCGCCGAGCTGCCGAACAGCTTCGTCAAGAGAAGGCTCCGCGTCGCGCCCGGGAAGACCGCTGCGCGGGCTTCATCCGGATTCCGCTGTACGCGTTCGACCAGGTCGATTTCCTCGTCGGGGGCTGGCTCGTCGTCGCGGTAGTCGTCGCGCCGACGGCGACGCGGCTGCTGTGGTCCGCAGCGTTCGTTCTGGTCGTCCACCCGGCCATCTCCATTGCCGGCGCCGCGCTCGGCATGAGAGCGTCGGCGCGCTGACGATTTCGCGACGGCGGTCGGCCTGTGCTCGCCGTAAAGTCGTCTTTGCGCCGCGATCGAGGTAAGCGCCGCCGCATCGACACGATGGTCGCTTACGCGCTCACTCGCCGCCAGTTCCTGCTCGGAAGCATTGCCGCCGCCGCGCCGGTCGTGTTCCCGGGCTGCTCCGGCGGCACGAGCAAGGAGCCGTTGCTCGTCGGGGGCCTTCCGGTCACGTGCAACCTTACGCTTCCCGTCGCGTGCAGCGCGCGCGCCGCCGCCAACAAGTCTGCGACCGGCACTCTGCTCGAATACCAGTACAGCAAGTACAGCGGCTGGCCGGAGATCAAGGAGTCGCTGATGGCGGGGCGCATCCAGGCGGCGTTCATGCTGGCGCCGCTCGTGATGGATCTTGCCAACCGGGGCATTCCGGTGCGAATCGTTTCGCTAGGCCATCGCTCGGGCGCCGTGATCATGGTTCGCACCGATTCGCCGGTGCAGAGCTTCCGCGAGCTTGCCGGCAAGCGCGTCGCGATCCCGAGCCGGTTCGCCGTGGACTACCTGTTCCTGCGCAAGATGCTGGCGCGCGAGAACATGACACCCGACCAGCTCGAGATCGTCGAGATGCCGCCGCCGGACATGCCGGCAGCGCTGTACGCCAAAGCGGTGGACGCCTACTGCACGGGCGAGCCTTTCGGAGCCGCCGCACAGAGCGCCGGCTATGCGCGGCCTCTTCGCATGACCCGCGACGAGTGGCGCAATTACATCTGCTGCGTGCTGACCGTGCGCCAGGAGCTGATCGCCTCCAACCGCCCTCTCGTCCAGGACCTCGTCGATCACGTGCTCGGCGCGGGGGTCTGGCTCGATGCTGCCCCGGAACATCGCGAGAAGGCGATCACGATCGCCGCCGGACGCGACTACTTCAACCAGGATCCGAACATCCTGCGTTTCGTGATGCAGAACCCGACCGACCGCGTCACCTACGGCGACCTGCGGATGATCCGCGACGAGTTCGACGAGCTGATGCATCTCTCGATCGAAGCCGGAACGATCCAGCATCCGATCGCGTATGAAACCTACGTCGATGACAGCTTCGCCACGAACGCCAGGCCTGCGGCCATTGCGTTGTGAGCGTCGGCCGCCGGTGCGGGGTCGGGCACTCGCGGCAATCGGCGGCGCGATCTTCGCGCTGACGCTCCTGGTTGCGGTCGTCTCGCGTGCGGCCGACGTCGCCGCGACGCTGAAGGCCGGCACCTTCGATCCACCTCGCGACGCGCCGGAGCTTTCGCTCGTGGGTTCCGACGGCCAACCCCTCAGCCTCGCGCGCTTTCGCGGACGAGTCGTCGTCGTCGAGTTCGGCTTCACGTCCTGCCCCAACGTCTGTCCGACCACGTTGGCGACGATCGCCAGGGCGCACACGCTGTCGACCGCAGCCGGCAAGGATTTCCAGCTCGTCTACGTCACCGTCGACCCGGAGCACGACGATGCGGCACGCCTGCACGACTACCTCGCGCATTTCGATCCCGCGTTCGTCGGAGGCACCGGCAGCGCAGAGCAACTCGCCGCACTTCGCAAGGCCTACGGCATCGAAGCGACCAGGACAGACACGGGCTACAGCCACTCCTCGTTCACCTATCTGGTGGATCCGGCCGGAAAGCTGCGCGCGCTGATGCCGTTCGGCAGCTCGGCCGAGGACTACGTGCACGACGTCGCGCTGCTGTGGAAACCGTGACGGCGCCGGTTCTCAAGGTTTCGACGCGGCGCGAGGGCGAGCGCCGGCCGTCGCGCCGGCTGGCGTGGATCGCGGTCGCCGCGCCGGCCCTCGGCTTGACCGCGTGGGCTGCAATGGCACCTATCCACGTCGCATCGCGCGAGGCGCTGTTCGAGATTCCCAGGGGTACCTGGGCGCGACGGATGTCGGGCGACAGGGTGGAAATCCTGCCGGACCATATCCGTCTCACGATCGGCGTCCGCGACGTATTGCTCCTGAGGAACCTCGACGACGTGCCCCAGACCTTCGGTCCCACGCTGCTGATGCCGGGCCAGAGCCTGCGCCTCCCTTTCGCGCAGGCTTCCAGTTACCAGTTCGCGTGCACGGCCCACGCGAGCGGGCAGATGACGATCGACGTCGAGCCGTTTCCGCAGTGGCCGTGGACGAGGCTTGCATGGCGGGCTCGTGAGCTGTTTGCGCCCGCGCCGCCGCCAGCGCACCCGGACGAGGCAGCATCCAGATGAAGCGGATCGGCGACATTCTGCCGCCGCTGGCGCTGCTGGCATCGCTGATCGCGATCTGGTGGCTCGCCGTCGATCTGTCCGGCAGCGCGATCTTTCCGACGCCGTGGCAGGTCGTTGCCGGCATTGTCGAGCTCATCCGCGACGGCACGCTGTGGCAGCACATCGGCGCCTCGCTGATGCGGGTGGGCGCCGGCTTCTCGCTCGCAGCCGTCGTCGCGATTCCGCTCGGGCTGTGGATGGGCTGGGTGCCGCCGGTGTTCCGCACGCTGAACCCGGTGTTCCAGATCCTGCGCCCGATCTCGCCGATCGCATGGATCCCGATTGCGATCCTGTGGTTCGGCGTCGGCAACGCCTCGCCGATCTACCTGATCTTCATTTCGTCGGTGTTCCCGATGATCGTGCAGACGACGGCCGGAGTGCATACGATCGAAAGGCGCTACCTGTGGGCAGCCGAAAACTTCGGCGTCTCGCGTTACACGCTGTTCACGCGCGTCGTGATCCCGGCGGTGCTGCCGCAAATTATCGTGGGAATGCGCATCGGGCTCGGCGTGGCGTGGCTCGTCGTCGTCGCCGCGGAGATGATCGCGCTGAGATCGGGGCTCGGTTACCTGATCATCGACTCGCGCAATGCGGGCAACCGCTACGACCTGGTCGTCGCGGGAATGATCGTCATCGGGCTGATCGGGCTTTCGCTCGATGCGCTGATGCGCCTGCTCGAAGGACTGAAGATCGTGCGGTGGCGTTATGTCCATCAAGATTGACGTTCGCGAGATCACCAAGAAGTTCGGCGCCGACGGCTCCGCGCTGCCGGTGGTAGAAGAAACGTCGTTCTGCGTAGCGGACGGGGAGTTCGTCGCGATCGTCGGGCCTTCGGGCTGTGGAAAATCGACGCTGATGAACATCATCGCCGGTTTTCTTCGTCCCGACAGTGGACAGGTGGTGGTGGGCGGCGAGCTGCGGGAAAAACCGGACTCCCGCGGAATCCTGATTTCGCAGCACGGCTCGGTGTTCCCGTGGCTGACGGTGCGCGAGAACCTGATGTTCGGGCTGAACGGCCACCACGCCCATTCGGAGAAGGCCGCCCTTGCCGACCATTACGCCGCGATCGTCGGACTGACCGGCTTCGAGACGCGCTATCCGCACGAACTGTCCGGCGGCATGCTGAAGCGCGTCGAGCTGGCGCGCGCGCTGGTCGTCAAGCCCGAGATCCTCTACATGGACGAACCGTTCTCGGCTCTGGACGCGCTGATGAGCCTGCGCATGCGCAGCGAGCTGCTGCGCATCCTGGCCGAAGAGCGCCACACGGTGCTGCTGATCACGCACGACGTCGAGGAGGCGGTGCACATGGCCGACCGCATCCTCGTGCTGTCGCCGCGACCGGCACGCATCCAGGCCACGTTCGACGTCACGATTCCGCACCCGCGCCGGCTCACCAGTCCCGAGGTGCAGGACCTGCGCGTCGCGATCCTGCGCGAGCTTGGCGTCGATCGCTCCGGCTGATCCCGGCGCTGCCCTCGCGCCGCACGGTGTGCGCTGTGTGGACTTGTCGTGGGTCCCTTGCCGGATCTTGCGGCGCCGCGAGCTTCACTTGCCGCTCGGGCACAGCACGTAGAACAGCTCTCCCTTTTCGTCGGCAAGCCCCGCGACGGCGCCGGCTTCCTCGCCGGATCCGGCAAACACGTCGAGCCTTGCCTCTCCGCGGATTGCGGCGCCGGTATCCGCAACGAACACGAAGCGCGCGAGGGAAGTGGATCCCGTGCGAGTGCCGGTCGCACCCGCGACGGGCCACGTCGAGCTCAGCCACGCGAGCGTTCCTGGCGGCACCGCCGGATCGGCTGCGACCGAACGCCCGGCAACCAGCCCCGCACCCGACGAGCCTACCGGGCCTTCGCCGTCGCGGACTGCAAAAAATACGTAGCGGGGGTCGGCTTCGAGCACGCGGTCGCGCCCGGATGGATGCTCGCGAAGCCAACGCCGGATCGATCCCGCATCGAGGTTGCCGGGCGCAAGCAGCCCGCGCTCGCGCATCACTGCGCCGATGCTGCGCCACGCAAGACCGTTGGTGCCTGCGAATCCGACGCGTCGGCGCCGCGAGCCGTCATCGAGCACTCCCGATCCCTGCACCTGCAGGAAAAAGCGCGCCACCGGATCGTCGGTCCATGCCAGCTCGAGGTGAAGGCCGGCAAGAGCGCCGCGGCGATCGATGTCGGCGCGATCGGGCAGGTGCCCGAGCTTTTTCGTGATTCGCGCGAGCTGCTCCGGCGTCGGTGCGCGGTAGATCGGATAGCGGAAGCGGCGGTCGGGCCGCATGCGGGCCGCAAGGACGGGCTCGTAGTACGCGGTGATTCTTGCCGGTGCGGCGGCGGCGACGAGCTCGCAGTGCGATGCGATCTCGCTCGCGGCGCGCTCGATGTCGCCTCCCGAAGCGGCGGCCGCGACGAAGCGCGCCGTCGCGGCCAGCTCCGCGGAAGTGACGCGACGGTGCGCAAGCGAAAGGCCGCCGCCCGTGGCGCCACCGGCGACGATGGCGTCAGCTGCTCGCCCGGCAGCCAGCGCCAGCGACGCAGCGTCCAGATCGTCGTGGACGAGAACCGCCGTGCGATGTGCGAGTTCGGCCTGGTGAGTCGAGCAGCCGGCCGCGAGCAGCAGCGTGGCCGCCAGCGACCTCGCCGCGCGGGCCGCGCGCCGCCTCTCGGCCGTCACGACCTCAACCCGCCGACGCGTAGACGTGGTCGGCCGCCTCGATCGCTTCGCCGCCCGGCACGGCGAGTCCTTCGCGGCGAAGCTCGGACTCGAGAGCCAGCAGCAAGCGGCGCACGTTGGCAGGCCTGCTCGATTCTCCCATCAGGCCGATACGCCAGACTTTGCCCGCCAGTGGCCCGAGCCCCGCGCCGATCTCGATCCCGTGATCGAGCAGCAGGCGACGGCGAAGCGCTGCCTCGTCGATGCCACCAGGCACTTCGACGCTGTTCAGCATCCACAGGCGGTGTCCTTCCTGGGCGGCCGCCTTGACGCCGAGCGCGGCCAGGCCGGCCAGCAGCGCGTGGTGGTTGCGCTCGTGGCGCACGAAACGGTCCTCGAGCCCCTCTTCGAGCACGATCGAAAGCGATTCTGCGAGCGCGTAGATCATCGAGACGGGCGCGGTGTGATGGTAGAGGCGCTGGTTTTCGAAATAGGCACCGATCAGGCCGAGGTCGAGATACCAGCTTCGCGGCTTCGATTTTCGCGCGCGCACGACTTCCATCGCACGCTCGCTCATCGTCAGCGGCGACAGGCCGGGAGGGCAGCTCAGGCACTTTTGCGTGCCGCTGTACGCGGCATCGATGCCGATCTCGTCCACTGCGACCGGACAGCCGCCGAGGGACGTCACGCAATCGACGAGCAGCAGCGCGCCGGCGTCGTGCGCGATCCGGCCGATCTGCTGCAGCGGCTGCCAGGCTCCGGTCGATGTCTCGGCGTGGACCACGGCGACGAGCTTCGGCCGTGCGCAGCGGGCAACCGCTGAAGCGACGTCGTCAGGATCGGCCACGCGCCCCCACGGCACCTCGACCGTCTCGACGCGAGCGCCCAGGCGGGTGGCGACCTCGGCCATGCGTGTGCCGAACACGCCGGCGACGACGACGACGATCTCGTCGCCGTCCTCGACCAGATTCGCAAAGCACGCCTCCATGCCTGCCGATCCGGTGCCCGAAATCGGCAGCGTCACCGAATTGGCAGTGCCGAACACCGTCCTCAGGTCGGCCTGAACCTGCTCGAGGATCTCGAGGAACCAGGGATCGAGATGACCGACCAGCGGACGCGCCATCGCGGCGTAAACCCGCGCGTTGACCATCGAGGGACCGGGACCGAGGAGAAGCCGCGACGGCGGCGCGATGCTCGACATGTCGCCCGATAGCGCGGGAGCGCCATGCTTCGCAAGCCGGCGGCGGCTCGGAAGCGGGCGCAACCTGGCGACCGGCGGCTGTCTGGCGACCCGATCGCGAGCGGACGGGAACTTTTCGCCGGATACCGATCGGCGTGCTGCCGATGCTGCGCTGCGTCCCGATCGTCCCGGCGGGTGCACACGCAGGCATGCCCGCGCTCCCACCGCAGCCGGGGCGCGGGTATAGTGAAAGATCGGAGCAGTTCCGCACCGATGCAGGATAACAGCCCACGTTCTTTCGCCGAGCGCCCGGTCGTCGCCCCCGCGACGACCCAGGATGCGCTGCAGGCCGCGCCGCACCTGGCCACCGCGCCGCCAGCCGGCAGCGACCGGCGCGTCGTCGACGCGATTCGCGAGATCGTGGGCCCGCGCGGCATCGTCGACGGCGCGAGCGCTCGCAAAGTCTACGAGTGCGACGGCTATACGCTCGAGAAATCGGTGCCCCGCCTCGTCGTGCTGCCCGCGACCACTGAAGAGACCTCGCGCGTCGTGTCCGTCCTGGCCGGCGCGGGCATTCCGTTTGTTCCGCGCGGCGCCGGCACCGGCGTCTCGGGCGGCTGCCTTCCGCTCCAGTCCGCCGTGATGATCGGCACCTCACGCCTGCGCCGCATCCGCAGCATCGACGTCGAGGCACGCACCGCCGAAGTGGAAGCGGGAGTCGTGAACCTCGAGGTTTCGCGCGCGGTCGATGCGCACGGGCTCTACTATGCGCCCGATCCTTCGAGCCAGTCGGCATGCAGCATCGGCGGCAACGTCGCCGAGAATTCGGGCGGGCCGCACACGCTGAAGTACGGTGTCACCGTCAATCACGTCCTCGCGCTGGAAGTCGTGCTGCCCGACGGCCGCGTCATCTGGCTCGACCGCGAGTACGACGCGCCCGGTTACGATCTCGTCGGCATTTTCACCGGCAGCGAAGGCACGCTCGGCCTGGTCACGGCGGCGCGCGTCCGCCTGATGCGCAAGCCCGAGTCGGTGACGACGCTTCTCGCAGTATTTCCCGGCGTCGCGCAGGCGAGCCGCGCCGTTTCGGCAATCATCGCGGCGGGCATCATCCCGGCCGCTCTCGAGATGATGGACGCGCTCGTCATCGAGGCCGTCGAAGCTGCCTACCACTTCGGCTTTCCCGCGGGCGCCGGTGCGGTGCTCCTGATCGAGCTCGACGGCATCGCAGCCGGCCTCGATGCGCTCGCCGCCCGCGTCCACGACTGCTGTACCCGCGAAGGGGCAAGCGAAGTGAAGCGTGCGGCGGGCGAAGAAGAGCGCGCACTGCTGTGGAAATCGCGCAAGCGCGCGTTCGGCGCGATGGGACGGCTCGCGCCGGCCTATTGCACCCAGGACGGTGTCGTCCCGCGCAGCCGCCTGCCCGAGATCGTGGCGAAGATCGCCGAAGTCGCGTCACGCTACCACCTTCGCATCGCGAACCTGATGCATGCCGGAGACGGCAACATCCATCCCCTCGTGCTCTACGACGAAGACGTTCCCGGCGAAGTCGAGCGCGTGCTCGCTGCCGGAAACGAAATCCTCACCGCGTGCATCGAGCTCGGCGGCTCGATCACCGGCGAGCACGGCATCGGCATCGAAAAAATGGCGCTGATGCCGAAGTCGTTCACCGCACCGACCCTCGCGGCGATGGAGGACATCCGGACGGCCTTCAACCCGCGAGGCCTGTGCAATCCGGGCAAGATCCTGCCGTCCTCGCGCACCTGCGTCGAAGTTCGTCGCCCACGTCCCCGGGGCGGCGGATGAGCGCGGCGTCCGCAGTTGCAAGACCTCGCCTGGATCCGGCGTCGTTCCCGTCGATGGGGCCGGGCCAGCTCCGGCCGGGCCGCGACAATGACGCCATCGACGGGCTGGTTCCGCAGGCGGTGATCACGGCGCGCGAGACGGCGCACGTCGTCGCGACGATCGAGGAGGCCCGTGCGAAAAAGCTTGCCGTGGTGCCGAGCGGCGGCGGCACGCTGCTGCACGTCGGCGCCGTCCCGCGCGCCTACGACATTCGCCTCTCGATGACCGCGATCGGCAACATCGTCGAGGAGAACCCCGAGGACATGACGGTGACCTGCCAGGCGGGAGTCTCGCTGTCGAGGTTGCAACGCAGCCTGGCCAAGCAGGGCCAGCGTCTTGCGATCGACGCGGCCCGCGAAGACCGCGCCTCGATCGGCGGCATCGTCGCCGCCAACGCGACCGGCGGGCTGCGCCACGGTTTCGGCCTGCCGCGCGACCTCGTGCTCGGCGCGACGGCGATCGACGGTTGCGGGCGCGAGATCGTCGCCGGCGGCCGTGTCGTCAAGAACGTCGCCGGATACGACCTCGTGCGGCTTTTCGCCGGGTCCTGGGGCGGCCTTGCGATCCTGACCGAGCTGACGCTGCGCACGCATCCTCTTCCCGCCGCGGCAGCGACGCTGGTGTTCGAATTCGTCTCGGCGAGCGAGCTGGACGCGGCGCGCTCCCGCCTGGCAGGTGCCCAGCTCTCGCTGTCGGCGATCGATTTTACAGTGGACACCACGGAAGCGATGCCGCTGTGGATCCTCGTCGTCCGGATCGAGGGAACAGAAGAAGAAGTGGGCTGGCAGGGCGACGCCGTCTGCGCGCTGGTCGGACGCCAGCCGGCCGATGCCGCCGAAGAATGGGAAAGCCCCGCGCATGTGGATGACGGCCACGGGACGAGCGTGCGCGTGGCCGCGGCGCCGCAGGACATCGTCGGCGTCGTGCGCGACGTCTGCGCGAAGTGGAAACAGAGCGCAGCGTCCCAGGGAGGGCAGGCTGCGATCCGCATCGCGGGGCATCTCGGCGCGGGCATCGCGAGATTCCATCTCGCCGGAGCAGAAGCAGGCGAAGCAGACACGGCCAGCGCAGCGCTCATCACGGCCACCGCCGTCGGCGGCCTGGTCCGCGGGCGTGTCATCGAGAGAGCGCCCGCGCAGCTCAAGGCTCTCTACGATGTGTGGGGACCGCCGCCCGCGTCGATCGGCCTGATGCGCGCCATCAAGCGCCGTTTCGATCCCGACGACGTGTTGTCGCCTGGCCGCTACGTCGGAGGACTTTGATGGGCGGCCCGGGTCTTCCGTGCGTGCACTGCGGCCTGTGCCTCGACACTTGCCCGACGTATCGCGTCCTCGGCACCGAAGCCGATTCCCCGCGCGGACGAATCTACATCATGGAGGGCATCCGCGACGGAGAGCTCGAATTCGACGACGAGGCGGCGCTGCACCTGTCGCGCTGCCTCGGCTGCCTCGCGTGCGAGAGCGCGTGTCCGTCGGGCGTCTCCTTCGGCCGCCGCATCGAGGAGTTCCGTCCTCGCCTGGCCGAGCGCACGGGCAGCACGCGCCGCTGGCAGGACCTCGCGCGCAAGGCCTACACCAGCGACGCCCTCGTCGACGCCGGTGTCAAGGTAGCTTCCCTTCTCGACCGCGCAGGGCTCGGCGGCGTAAGAAGGAAGGTGCCGGGACTCGGGCTCCTGCCTGGCTCGCTGCCGGGCTCCCAGCCGTCCTCGAGCGCCGGCGTTTCTCCGCTTCGCCGCAGCACCAGCCACCAGCCGCTGCGCGCCCGCGCGCGGGTGGCCGTGCTGACCGGCTGCGTCGCCGACCGCGTGCTTCCCGACATCAACCGCGACACCGTCGAGGTGCTGCAGCGCAACGGAATCGAGGTGGTGGAGGTCGCCGGGCAGCAGTGCTGCGGCGCGCTCGCGCTGCACGCCGGGCTCACGAGCGATGCGGTCGAGTTGGCTGCCGCGAACGCCAACGCGCTGGCGGGGTCCGACATCGACTTCGTCGTCACGACGGCAGCGGGCTGCAGCGCGATGCTTCGCGACTACGCTCATGTGCTGGCCGGAACCAGCGCCGCCGGCCGCGGCGAGGAGCTGGCATCGATGAGCCGCGACATCTGCGAGCTTCTCGTCGAGATCGGATTCGACGCGCCCGCCCGGCCGCTGGAAGCGCGCGGCAACGTCGCTTTCCACGACGCCTGCCACCTGCTGCACGCGCAGGGAATCTCGTCGGCGCCCAGACGCGTGTGCGAGGTCGCGCTCGGGCGTGCGCCGGTCGATCTCGGGGAGAACGCGATCTGCTGCGGAAGCGCCGGCAGCTACAACATCGACCATCCGGTGCTGTCGGCCGAGATCGGCGCACGCAAGGCGGAGCTTGCCCGCGAGCGCAAGGCGACTGTGGTCGCTGTCGCCAACGTCGGGTGCATGCTTCAGATCGGACAGGCCGTTGCGCTGGCCGGGCTGCCGACCCTCGTCAAGCATCCGGTTCAGCTGCTGGCCGAGGCATACCGGCGAAGCGACACGGGTGCCTGAGTCCGGGATGGCACCCAGCGAAGCGATGGGGAATGATGAGACCCGCATCCAGACACGACAGGGAGGTCCACCATGGGTTTCGCGTTCACCTGCATCGGATTGCTCGGCCTTCTCGTCTTCGGCCTCGGCCTGGGCGTTTCGCTGAGGCGCGGCAGCACCAATCGCGCGATCGGGCACGAGCTCGATCCGACCGACACCCTGCACAAGTGGGTAAGGGCGCATGCCAACGCCTGCGAGTACGCGCCGATGCTCGCCGTGCTGATCTACGCCCTGGCCAGCACCGGCCCGAGCAAGTGGCACAATTTTTTGTTCCTTGCGGCGGTCGTCGTTCGCTACTGCCATGCCGCCGGGATGATCGCCTCGCCGACGCTCGCCGAAGGCCATCCGCTGCGCTTCGTCGGCGCGCTCGGCACGTACGTGGTCGGTCTCCTGCTGTGCATGTCGGCGCTCTTTTAAGCGGTCCGCAGGCTGCAAAAAGCCGTCCATCGGCGGCCAACCGGAAACGGGTGAGCCGCGCGCGTCCGCGACAGACGCGAAACCCGGCTCAGCGAGGCTTGTAGTCGCGGTCCATCACGGTCTTTCGACCTTCGGTCCGGGCCTGGTCGATCGCGCGGTCGGTGTGCTCGCGAACGATGTCGGACAATTCGTCGAGCACCGATTCCGACATGTTCATGCCCGCGCGAGCGCGGATGTAAGTCTTCAGTTTGGAGGCGACGACGAGCACGTCGTCGGGAATCGCCGGCGCGGACGGCGGCGGCTGGGTCCTGGCGTCGACCACGATGCGGCGCGGCGCTCCTTCCGCGGAAGCCCTTTGCTCCGACTCCCACTCCCCGCGAGCCGGCGCGCGTTTCTGTTCGGCCCACGCGTCGCGGTGGCGCATCACCGGTACGTGCTCCTCCCAGCAGGTTACCGAGCAGAACACCGGATGATTTCGTCCGGTCGTGCACGTCGAGACGCTGCACTGGTAGTACTCGGACTCGAAGCCGAGGTCCCGCTTGCAGACTCCGCATCGTTTCCAGGAGACAGAAGACTTCACGTCGGTCATGGCACAAATTCTCTCAGTGCAGCCCATAGTCGACGGGCGCGTCGAATTCGAAACTCGCATCGGGGTATTCGGGGGGGATCGCAGGAAAAGGGCTCGCTCGCCGCACCAAGTCGAGAGCCGCCTGGTCGAGCAGATCCTGGCCGGTGCTGCGCACAATGGAGGCTTCGAGCACGCGCCCGCTGCGGTCGATGCGGATTCTGACGGACGCATGGCCCTGGAGGCCGCGACGCTTCGCGAGCACCGGGTATTCTTCCTTGTGGCGGTGCAGCCATGCGGACAGCAGCTCCAGGTAGCGCACGCCCGCCGATTCTCCCCAAGACGGCGCGCTCGCAACGGCACCGCTCCCCGAATCGCCGCCGGTCGCGCGACCGTCTGCGGTTGCCGCGGCGCTTGCGGGAGCAACCGATGCGATTGCCGGCGCAGGCTGCGGAGCGGGGGGTTTTGCGGTTTTGTTTTTTTTCGGCGCCGCGACCAGCGGAGGAGCCGGCGCAGGGGTCTCGTTGCCGGTCTCCACTTTTGCTGCCGGCTCGATGACGGCCGGCGCCGGCGAGTCCTTTGGCGGCGCAGGCGGCTGCGCAGCCGCCGGAGCCGACGCTGCCGCAGACTGAAGGCGATCGGACGGGATGCCGGGACCGGCGGTCCTGGTTCCCGCAGGCACAAGGCTGAGCAGCAGCGGCGCCCTCGGCATCGCAAGCTCGACGACGACCTGGTGCCGAAGCAGCAAAGCCAGGACCATCGCGTGCAGGACGATCGACAGGGCGACCGATACCGACTGCCGCGACGCAAGCACCGTCACGACCACCACGCCGCCCGCTGCTGTTGCATCGCTCAGTCCGCCGGCTCGTCCGCCGCGGCTTCGGCCGCTCCGAACAGCATCAGCAGGTAGCCGAGCAGCTCGGAGGATTCTTCGACCAGCTCCTTGATCGGGCGGTAGATGCTCTCGTCGAGTACGGCGAGCCACAGCACCTTCTGGCCCATGATCTGCGCAAACACGACGACCGTCAGGAACCCCGCCAGAAGCAGCGCGAACGACGAGCTTCGCGAGAACGTCGCCAGCTGCACGAACAGCCGCTCGCGACCACGCACCACCACCGACAACGCCCATGCCAGCGGGATCATCGCGACCCACACGTACCCGTCGCGCCAGCCGAGCTCGAGCGAGACGTTGTCCAACTCGCGGGCACACGCGATCAGCGAAAGCGCCGAGAAGAACTGGAACAACAACGAATAGCGCGGGCGCCGTCGCGACAGCACGAAGAACCACGCGGCCGTCGAGAACGCAGCAATGAGCTGCGCGGTCTCCACCGGGCCGTCGTCGCGCATCAGCCAGTGCAGGTCGTGGGTGCGGGCGCCGGTGACGATCGATTCGAACGCGAGCGCGACGATCGCCGCATAGATGAAGAAGCGGATGATCAGGAATGCAGCGGGCCTGACGGCGGAGACGTCCATGATGGGGCAGGCCCGGCCCGACGCCGGTCCGGTGCCATGCTAGCCACGCCGCCCTCGCGTTGCATCCCGCAGGCTGGAGTCGTCGGCTTTGACGGCGGACAATGAGAGCCGTGAAGCCTTCCTCCGGACACGACTCCGTGCACGAAGTGCTGGCCGAGAGGCTGGCCGCCGCCCACGCGGGTCACACCGATCCCCGCGCCCGCCGCCTGCTGGAAAGCCTCGTCGAAGAAGCGATCGGCCTGGTCGCCGACGGCACCGACGTCGTCGATCTGAAGCTCGTCACGGCGGCGTTCTCGGAGATGCGCCGCGCGCTGGCGGTGTTCCGGCCCTGGAGCGCCGGCCCGCGCAAGGTGACCGCGTTCGGGTCGGCCCGGACCACGCCGGACCAGCCGGTTTATCGCCTGGCCCACTCCTTCGGGCAGCGGATCGCGGAGGCCGGTTTCATGGTGATCACCGGCGGAGGTCCCGGGATCATGGGCGCGGTCGTCGAGGGCGCCGGCGCGGAGCACAGCTTCGGCGTCGGCATCCGCCTTCCGTTCGAGCAGCAGCCGCACGAGCTGCTGCGCGAGGACCCCAAGCTGTTCGAGTTCAAATACTTCTTCACGCGCAAGCTGTTCTTCCTGAAGGAAGCGTGCGCCGTGGCGCTTTTTCCCGGCGGCTTCGGCACCCACGACGAAGGCTTCGAGACGCTGACGCTGGTTCAGACCGGCAAATCGCGGCTGCTGCCGATCGTCTGCCTCGACGTCGAAGGCTCGGATTACTGGCAGGTCTGGAACCGTTTCGTGCGCGAGGAGCTGCTCGCTCGCGGCCTCGTCAGCGAAGACGACCTCGCGCTCTACCGGATCACCCACGACGTCGACGACGCGGTCCGCGAAATCGTTTCGTTCTACCGCGTTTTCCACTCGATGCGCACGATCCGGCGAACGACGGTGATCCGTACGAACCACGACGTCGACGATGCCGTCCTCGGTACTCTCTCCGACGAATTCGCCGATATTCTCGGCGGCCGCCCGGTACGCCGCATCGCCGCGATGAAGGAAGAGAGCGACGAGCCGGAGACGCTGGCGCTGCCGCGCCTGGCGATCGAGTTCAACCTGCTCGGCTTCGGTCGCCTGCGACTGCTCATCAACCGCCTGAACGAGCTCGGCGCGGCTGCGGGCTGACGCGCCGAGCTGGATTCGCGTCGCGGCGACGGGACGCGTTCGCGCTGCCCACGCTTTGCCCGATGGGCTCCAGCGTCAGCGGTCGAGGCTCGCGACGATCGTCTCGACGTCCTCGAGCCGCTGGGCGGAGTGGGGCGTGCGACCGCACATCGGTCCCATGCCGATGAAGCGGATGTTGGCGGCCGCGGCGGCCGCGAGGTCGGTCGCCTGGTCGCCGACGTACACTGCCTCCGCAGCAGAAACACCGAGACGCGCCAGGCAAAGCTCGAGCATGTCCGGCGCGGGCTTGGGATTGGCGACGTCGAGCACGCCGACGGCGAGATCGAACAACGGTTCCAGCGCGAAGTGGCGAAGGACGCCCTGCGTGGTCTTGCCTCGGTTGGTCGCCATTGCCGTTCGGTAGCGCTTCCTGAGCGACTCGAGCGTTTCACGCAGCCTCGGCTTCGGCTGCATCAGCGGGAAGAACGGAGCGTAGTCGGTCTGGCGCGAAACGGCCTGCACTCGGGCGAGCAGCTGCGGCTGGTCGCCGAACATTTTCTCGAACAGCTGCGCGGACGCGAGCGAATGATAGGCCGCCTCGGCCGATTCGGGCACCGGCGGCGCGCCCGACGCGCGCAGCACCTCGCGGTAGAACGCGAGGTTGGCGGGCTCGGAGTCGAACAGCACTCCGTCGCAGTCGAAAATGAGCAGTTGGATTGCCATTCGGCCTTTTCCGCCGGGTTTGGCTGCAGCGCGGGCCGCGTTCGCGTTGCGCACCGCCTCTCGCCTGAAAAGCGCTTCAGCCCGCCTCGGTCACTACCAGATCGAGGCGCTTCTTCCAGAGCGCGCGCCGCGCGGCCCGTTCGTCGGAAGAAATCGACGGCTCGAAGACACGATCGGCAACGAAGGCCGACGCTGCTTCCCTCGGCCACACGCCGGTGCCGACGCCCGCCAGGCGCGCCGCTCCTAGCGCAGCCCCGTCGGTGACCGCCGATCTCTCGACCGGGATCCCGAGAAGATCGGCCTGGGCCTGCATCAGGAAGTCATTGCGGCTCGCGCCACCGTCGGCCCTCAGCGAAGAGGGCGCCGCGACGCCTTCGGCGATACTCTCGGCAACGTCCGCGACACGGTGGGCGATGCCCTCGAGAACGGCGCGCACGATGTGCGCGCGCGTCGAGCCTCGCGACAGGCCGCCGATCATCGCTTTTGCCTGTTCCAGCATCACCGGAGTTCCCAGTCCCTGGAAAGCCGGGACGGCCCAGACGCCGCCGCTGTCTTCGACGCTTGCCGCTAGCCGCGCCGTCTCGGCGGCGTCTGCGACCACCCCGAGACCGTCCCGCAGCCACTGGACCGCCGCGCCGGCCGTCACGACCTGACCTTCGAGGCTGAGCACGGTGCGACCGTCGTAGCGCCACGCGACGATCGGGTAGGTGCCCGCGCCGCCGAACGCCACGGATTCGCCGGAATTCATCGTGATCATCGCCGAGGTGCCGTACGAGCACTTGGCCTGGGAAAGTTCGACGCAGCCGAGGCCGAACAACGACGCCTGCTGGTCTCCGGCCATCCCCGCAAGCGAAACTTCGGCGCCGAAGCCGGCAACCGTGGTCCTTGCCAGCTCCCCGCTGGAGTCGACGAGCTTCGGCAGAATCGCCGGGTCGAGGCCCAGGGCTGCGAGGGGACCCGGATCCCAGTCGTTCTGGAAATAGGAGTACAGGCCGGTCGTGCTCGCGTTACCATGGTCGCTGATGTGAACGTCTCCACACAGGCAGGCGGCGAGGAAAGCGTTCGGGGTACCGAGTCGAAGACGGCCCGAGGCCGCAGCTTCGCGCGCCGCGGGCACGTTTTGCAGGATCCACTCGGCCTTGGACGCCGCCATCATCGGCGTGATGTAAAGGCCCTGGTCCTGCAGCTCGCGGCAGCGGTCGGCGCCGCGCGTATCCTGCCAGATGAGCATCGGCGACAGCGGCCTCCCGGCCGGTCCGTCCCATGCGACGATCGACGATCGCTGGTTGGTGATGCCGACCGCCGCAACGTCGCGCGCCGTCGCTTTGGCCGCGGCGATGGCGGCGTCGATCACTTCGCGCATCGACGTTCGGATCGCGTCGGGATCCTGCTCCATCCATTGCGGTCGCGGATAGTGGCTCGCGATCTCGCGGTACGCCGAAGCCGCGACGTTTCCTTCTTCGTCGAGCAGCAGCGCGCGCACGCCCGTCGTGCCGGCATCGATTCCCATGACCAGTCGCGCCATCATCAGCTCCGTCGCCACCGCGTCGCGTTCAGACGTCGATGAGGACGCCGGGATTGAGGATTCCCGCGGGGTCGAATGCACGCTTGAGCGCGGCCAGCAGTGCTACTCCCTCTCCGAGCTCCTTGCGCAGCCACTGCTTGCGCACGCGGCCGATGCCGTGGTGGTGCGAGATGGTCCCGCCGAGCTCGATCGTCGTCTCGATGGTCGTGCGCCACGCCTCGTCGTAGATCGTGACGGCAGCTGCAGGGTCGCTCTCGGCGGCGACGAACGTGAAGTAGATGTTCGCGCCCTGCGTGTAGCAGTGCGACACGTGCCCCGACATGGCAAAGACACCGTTGATCTTCGCGCCGCGCGAATTGACGGTCTCGAACAGCTCCCCGATGCGATCCCAGCCGATGGCGACCTCGATGGTGTCGGCCACCAGCCCCTGGGCCAGCAGCTTTTCGAACGACGGCACGTGGTTTCGATGATCGAGCCAGCTGCGCAGCGGTGCCTCGCCGAGATCGGCGCCGCCGCAGGACGCGACGATTGCCGCGGCCGCCTCCGCTTCGGGCCGCACGCGCGCGGCCGTCCCTTCGCTCATCACCAGCAGCACCGGCTTCCCCGCGGCATCGACGGCGAAATTGCGTCCCGCTTCGGTCGCGTCGTAGAGGCGCGTCACGGCCGGGGTCCAGCCCGCTCGAAGGATGAGGCGCAAGGCATCGAGCCCGTCGGCGATCGAGTCCATGCGGAAGGCGCGGCCTACCTGCAGCTCCGGCGCCGGGTGGATGCGGAAGGTCAGCTCCGTGAACACGCCGAGCGTGCCTTCGCTGCCGAGGAACAGGTGCCTCAGGTCGGGGCCCGCGGCGGCGCGGGGCACCGGCGCGAGCTTCATGCGGCTTCCGCCCGCGAGCACGATTTCGCAGCCGAGCAGCATCTGCTCGATGTTGCCGTACAGCGTCGACAGCTGTCCCGAAGCGCGCGTCGCGCACCAGCCTCCGACGGTCGAAATTCCGATCGACTGGGGCCAGTGGCCCATCGTATAGCCGCGCGCGGCAAGGGCCGCCTCGAAATCGCTGCCGCGCATTCCCGGCTCGACGCGTACCGTCAGCGACTCGTCGTTGATCTCGAGAAGGCGATCCATGCGGCCGAGGTCGAGGATGATCTCGCGGCCCGACGCGAGCACCGCGCCGCAAACGCCCGAGCCGAGCCCGAACGGGACGACCGGCGTTTTCGTCTCATCGGCAAACGCGAGCACGGCGGCGACCTGGCCTGCGTCGGCCGGGCGGGCGACCAACGCCGCGCGAGGGGCCCCGTCGATGCGTGACGCAAGCAGCGATCGCATCCAGCTGTCGCGGCTCTTCGCTTCGACGGCCGAGGCGTCGGTAAGGATTTCGAGCCCGGGAACGCTGCGGGCAAGGGCTTGGGCAAGGTCGGATGCGGAAATGGGCGAGCTCATCGCGTGTGTCTCCTCTTCGGTCGAAGCAGCGTCGCCGCGCGTGGCCGGTCCGTCCGCGCTGCCGTGGTCTCAGGCCGAACGCACCAGCTCGAGCTCGGCGCGCCACTGCCGGGTCGTCGCGTCGATCTCTGACGCGGCACGCGCCTGGTCCCAGCCCAGCAAGCCGCCGAGAACTCCGGCCGCATCCGGAGCCGCGACAATCGCTGCCGCGGTATCGAACATGGCGACGCGGCAACGGCGCCTCAGCAGGTCGTCGAGCGACGCTACCATTTCGTGGGAAACGGCATGTTCGACCTCGGCGTGCGTCAGCTCCTCGAGGCCGCCTACCGGCTGCGCCAGAGCCGGTTCGTCGCGGATTCGTCCGATGATCGCTGCGGCGGCTACGCCGTACGTGGACCACAGCCGGGTTTCCAGTGCCTTGCCAGCCGCGTCGGCGGCGATCGAAGGAGCGGTGCCGCGTGCCTGCTGCTGCTCGTGCTCATCGCCACCGGCCAGGGCGACTGTTGCGGAGTCGACGCCTGCGGGCGCGCTCTGGCCGAGAATGCGGAACACCTCCGCGCAGACGCGCTCGGCCATGCGCCGGTACGTCGTCAGCTTGCCGCCGGCGATCGCGACGACGGGGCCGGGGCCGGTGAGGATTTCGTCGCGCCGCGAGATCTCGGACGGCGCCTTTCCTTCCTGCGCGAGAAGCGGACGCACGCCGGACCAGGTTCCGACGATGTCCGCGGCGCGCGGTGCGTCGGCGAACGTCGCCGCCACCGAATCGAGGAGGTAGCGGGCATCGGCGACCGATACTCCCGGCTCCTCGGGCGCGCCTTCGTAGTGCGTATCGGTGGTGCCGATGTAGACCGCGCGTCCGCGCGGCACGACGAACGTCGAACGACCGTCGGGCGAGCGCAGTACGACGCTGTGGCGCACGGGCAGCTTCGCGCGCGGGACCACGAGGTGGATGCCGCGCGTGAGCTGCAGTCGCGCTCCGCCGGCGCCGGCACCCGGCGTCATCGACTGTACGCGCTCGAACCAGGGACCCGCGGCGTTGACCAGGCAGCGCGCACGCACGACGAGGGATTCGCCGGTCACGCGGTCGCGCACGCAGACGCGCAGGCCTGCCGGATCGGCGGCAACCTCGACGACTTCGGCGTAGGACGCGACGACGGCGCCGAGGGCGAAGGCGCCCTGGACGGTCTCGAGCACGAGGCGGGCATCGTCGGTCAGGTATTCCTGGAAAACGACGGCCCCCGCCAGCGGAGACGGCCTCAGGCCGGGTTCCTTTTCGAGGGCCCCGCGCCGGTCCAGCACCTGGTAAGGGTCGCCTGCCTGTTCCCCCGCAAGTTTCTCGAAGGTCCACACGCCGGCCTGCATCTTCATGCGCCCGGCCAGCGACGCGGTCGGCATCATCATCCACAAAGGCTCGGCCAGGTGCGGAGCCAGGCGTCTCAGCACGGCTCTTTCGCGTGCCGCCTCGCGCACCAGGGCCACGTCCCCCTGGGCAAGGTAGCGAAGGCCGCCATGGATCAGCTTCGAGGAGCGGCTGCTGGTTCCGGACGCGAAGTCGCCTTTGTCCAGCAGCACGGTCGCAAGGCCGCGAAGGGAAGTCTCCCGGGCCACCCCGGAGCCGGTGATGCCGCCGCCGATCACGACCACGTCGGCGACGGACGAGGCGGCGCGCTCGAGGCCCCGCCGCCTGGCGCCGAGATCGAAAGGAGTGCCGGGCACCCGCGCCGCCTACGTCCGCGGCGACCTGGAGTCAACAAAGGTGTCCCGTGGCACTCGCCGCCGGCCGCTCGCGACCCGCCACGATGCCTTGGCGACGCATCCGGGGGCTATGACGCCACGCATCATCTTGAAAATACGACGATTTTCGTTGACAGGCTCGAACACGTTTCAGTAAGAAGCGCTGCCACCTCGCACGGGCACTGCAACCTTGATGGCCTCACCCCTTCGCCGAAAGGCCCCCTCGAACGGGCTACTGCGGATCTCGGATCTCTCCCGTGAAACGGGAGTGTCCACTGCGACGATCAAGTTCTACATCCGCGAGAAGCTTCTTCCTGCTCCCACCCTGAAGACGGGCCGCAACATGGCCTACTACGATCGCGCGTTCGTGACGCGCATCCGTTTCATCAAGGAGCTGCAGCAGAAACGGTTCCTGCCGCTGGACGTGATCAAGGCGATCCTCGACCAGAACGATTCGATCATCAGTCCTCGCGAAGTCGATACCCTCCTGGGTCTGGAGGGAACGTTCTACGAGGCGATTCATTTCACGCCGGGACAGCTTCCGATGACCGTCGAGCAGGCGGTCGACAGGTTCCACATCGAACGTGAGGAAATCGAATTCGCCGTGCGCCAGGGGGCGCTCGAGCCGGTGGACAGGGCCGGCACCCGCTACTTCGAAGGAGACGACCTGCTGATGCTCGAGACGATGGCCGAGCTCGAGCAGGCCGGACTGCGCCAGGATCTGATTCCTCAACAGGTCTCGCTGCCGATCTACGTCGATGCCGTCGAGAAGCTCGCGCGCGAGGAGCTGAAAATGTTCTCGCGCGCAGTGACCGGGAAAGTCGAGGAGGGCCAGGTCGCCACCATGGCGCTGGCCGGCGTCAAGCTCGTCGAACGATTCATCGTGCTGCTGCGGCGCAAGCTCCTGCTCAGGCTGATCCAGGAAATGCGCCAGGAGAAGGAAGAGGGGAAGAAGGCCAAGGTCGCCGGCTGAGCCGGCGACGGCAATCGCCGGCTCAGCCGGCGGCGGAGGGCAAACCGCCGGCTTCGCCGGCGGCAGAAGGCAAGCAAGGTCCGCAGCGTGCGATCCGGAGAAGGGTCGGGTCGCACCGGTAGAAAAGCGAGGGATCATGAGCCAAGAAGCAGCAGCTCCTGCGGCGACGACGCCGGCGGAGCCCCGCAAATCCAAAACCGTATGTGTCGAAGATCCGGCCACGACGATGGTCGAGCCGGATACGATGACGCCCCTGCAGTTCTACGATCGCATCTTCGCCGAGGCTTCCCTGGTGCCCGAGAAGCGCCTGATGCTGGCAGTGCTCGAAGACGCGATCGCGTCGTTCCAGCGTGCGTTCATCCAGCCGAAGGTGATGCTGGAAGACGCCGAGGATTTCGACGTCGAGGCGTGGCTCCAGTCCGACGACATGAGCTGGCCGTTCTCGTTTGCGAGCATCTGCCAAGCCCTCGACATGGAGCCGGAGTACCTGCGCGTCGGCCTGGCCGACTGGCGCTCCAGGGCCCAGCGCGACGGCATGAAGGGGCAGGTCTACCGCTTCCCCTTCCGCCGCGTAAATGGGCGCCGCCACAGCATCAATGCCAAGCGCGAGCGGCGCCGCGTACGCCACGCGAAAGCCAGCTGACTGTCGTCGCGGCGGGAAAGGACGCAGCCACCTGCGCGTCCTTTCCCGACCGCATCACATGGGGCTTTGTTCGAAGCCCCCGCATGCACGGTTCAGAAAGCAGGCTCCCCCGTCCCACGCTTTTGTGACCCCCGTCACGAAAGAGTTCGCGCATTAGTGATCGTCGTCACGCAACTGTCGAGACATTTCACCAGAAATTCGCAGGGAACTATTTCTCTGGCTTTTCAGGGGTGTAAGGTTCCAGCGGGCGCGTCTGTGTCGGGACCAGGTTGTAGCCGCGCTCGTGCGCGCTGCTTGCGACCCGCCGCGCGCGCTCGGCAGTGCCAATGGCGGAGTCCGCGAGCGATATCAGTCTAGCCATCCTCAAGCGCGCCCACGTTCTGGAGGTCGCCCCTGCGGCGGACCTCGAGAGACTGGCCCAGAGGTGCACGGTGCAGCGTTTCCGACGCGGCTCGGAGATCATCCGGCGCAGCGCCCCGGGGGAAGCGCTCATCGTCGTCGGACGCGGCCGCATCAAGGCGACCGTCCCGTCGCCCAATGGCGACGGCGAGTTCCTGATCGGCGTGTACTGGCCGGGCCAGGCGTTCGGCGAGATCCCGATGTTCGATCCGAGTGCCCAGCCGGCGGCGGCCACGGCAGTCACCGAGGCCGAGGTCGTCTTCGTCCCGCGCGCGGACCTGCTCAGCCTGATGGAGAGGCGGCCCGCCGTCGCGATCCGCATGGTCGAAGCACTGTGCGACCAGCTGCGCTCTGCCGTCGAGCTCAATCTCAGCCTTCGCTTCCTCGACCTGCCATCGCGCTTCTACCAGAGACTCGCGTATCTCAGCCGCCACGACTCGCGTCGCGACGGCGCGAGCCTGTTGATCCACCACGGGCTGTCGCAGCAGGAGCTGGCCGATTCGATCGGAGCGTCACGCGAAGGCCTGAACAAGCTGATCGCCGACTGGAAACGAGCAGGGCTGATCGAGTCGGGACGGGGCTTCGTTCACATCACGGACTGGGCTGCGCTCGCCGAGCGCATGCCGAGCGCGGTGCGCCAGAATTTCTCATTCGAGGACGACGGCGGACTGACGGAACCGCCGCGGCGCCGGCCGGGAAGTCGCGACTGACAAAAAAAGGCCGGGTACCTGTGGAGGAGATCACAGGAACCCGGCCGCTCGGGGCGGCAGGATCGCGGGGCCGCTTCCGAGACTGGACCGTCGTGGACGGCTTGCAGTGCCGTGTAACACGGACGAGTGCCTCGCGTCTGTGAGCCCAGTCATAACATCCTAAAAAAATCGCGGGGTTGTGCGCGAACTGCGCTCCGCGGCGGCCGGCGGCCCTGCTGGTGCGGGAAAGAGTCCCGCGGAGGGGGCTCAGGCCGCCCCTTTGTGCTCGATCTCGACGAACCCCGGGTCGCGGACGGCCGGGGAGGCGGCCATTGCCAGTCCAGGCGGGTCCTTGACCAGCACGTAGCAGCGACCGGCCTCGACGAGGCCGCGATCGCGCCACGCCGCGAGCTGCCGATTGACGGCTTCGCGCGAAGCTCCGATGCCGGCCGCGAGCTCGGCCTGGTAGAGCCCGTGCTCGATCAGCAGCCCGGCCGGTGTCGCACGCGAGCGCGTTGCGGAAAGCTCGACCAGCTTACGGTAGAGGCGGTCTCCGACATCGAGGCAGGCATTCTGCGTTGCCAGCTCGATCACGCGGCGCAGCTTGGTCGCGATCGCGGAAACGAAACGGATGGCGACCTTGGAGTTGCGCGAAAGCAGCAGATCCAGCGGGCGCTTGGGGATGAAGAGCACCGTGCTCGGCTCCAGCGCCAAGGTCTCTCCAGGCTCCGCCGATTTCTGCCTCGCCCAGCACCCTTCGGAGATGATCTCGCCCGCCTCGACGATCCCGAGCGCGAACTCGCCGCAGGAAATTCCTCGCGGCATCGTCGTCTTGACGCGGCCCTCGATCAGCACGACGCACTCGTCGACGCTGCCGCCCCGCAGCACCGTGCGTCCGCGCTCGAAGCGGCGCAGCAGCGCCGACTCGGCAAGCTTCTGCAATTCCTCGTCCGATGCGCCGGCGAACACGTCGAGGCCGCGCAGGGCTTCGACCTTGCGAACCAGTGCCGGTGACACCGGCAACATCGTCGCGCCGACAGCAACGCGAGGCTCGGAATGATTTACGAAGGAAGGCGTGATGCTCATGCTCAACTCACCGCAATCGACAACCCCGGCCAGACCATTCGTCGGCAGAGCCGTATACGCCAATCGGGGGGGTAGACTAGCGGACCGTACCGACCAACGGCAATGGTAGAGGCGCCCGTTCGGATTTTTCCAGCGATTCGCGCTCCAGAAGGGTCGCAATGCGCTCGCGACCTGCTGCAGCTCGCGATTCGGCAACGAACGCAGGATTCGGAGTTTTCGCGATTATAGGAAAATCGAGAGCGGTATTGCGCGCGCCGGGGCTCAGCGGTCCTTCGGCATTCCGAGCACGCGCTGCGCGATGATGCCGCGCTGGATTTCCGAGGTGCCGGCCGCGATCGTCCTCCCTCGCGAGTACAGCATGAGGTGAGGCCAGCGACCGTCGAGCGGAGCGTGCGGATCTCCGGGCGCAAGGTTGCCGTAAGGCCCCGTCATCGCGACGGCATCGACGAGCATGCGCTGGAACATCTCGCTCCAGAACAGCTTCTCCATCGACCCCTCGGGACCGGGAGCGCCGCCCCGTAGCTGGCGCGTCAGATGACGAAGCGCCGTAAGCCGCATTGCTTCGCTGTCGATCCACGCCTGGGCGATGCGCTGACGCTGCACCGGATCGCGCATCGGCGGATCGCCCAGCGCATTCCAGCGCTTCGCAAAGCGCACCAGGTCGGCCAGCGCGACCCTCGACTGGAGCTGGCGCTGGAAAGTCAGCGTCGCGCGCTCGTGCATCAGCAGCGCGACCGCCATGTCCCAGCCCTGGCCCTCCCGGCCGACGATGTTCTCGCGGGGGACGCGCACGTCCTCGAGGTATACTTCGTTGAATTCGCTGTCGCCGTTCATCTGCCGCAGCGGTCGCACCGTCACGCCGGGGACGCGCATGTCCATGATGAACATCGTGATCCCCTTGTGGCGGGGCACGCCGGGGTCGGTGCGCGCGAGCAGGATGCAGAAATCGGCATACTGGGCGTAGCTGGTCCAGACTTTCTGGCCGTTGATCACCCAAGCGTCGCCGTCGAGCACGGCGCGAGTCGCAAGCGAGGCCAGGTCGGAGCCGGCACCAGGCTCGCTGTAGCCCTGGCACCAGATCTCCTCGGCAGTGAGAATTTTGTGCAGGTAGCGCTTCTTCTGTTCTTCGGTGCCGTGGTCGATGAGCACCGGCCCGACCATGCTGAGCGCCAGCAGGTTGATCAGCTGCGGCGAGCCCGCGCGCGCCAGCTCTTCCTGGAAAATGATCTGCTCGATCAGGCCGGCGCTTCGTCCTCCGTACTGCTTCGGCCAGTGGATGCCGCACCAGCCCGCAGCGTGCAGCGTCGCCTGCCAGCGGCGCCCGTCGCGAACGACTTCGTCGAGACTGCGCGGACCTGTGCCGCCGAACGCGCCTTCGGCTTTCTTGCGATCGAGCCACGCGCGCAGCTCGGTGCGGAATTTCTCCTGATCGGGCGTGTACGAAAAGTCCATCAGCGCGCGCTCACGAGAACCTTGCGCACGCCGCGCCGCGCGGCCTCGGTGAATGCACTCTCGACGTCGCCCAGGTCGTAGCGCGCGTCGATGAGCGGCGCGACGTCGACACGGCCGTCGCAAAGCATCGCCAATGCCGGCTCGAACTGGCCGCAGCGCGACCCGATGATCGAGATCTCGTTGATGACCACGGGCGCCAGGTCGACCTCGTGGCGTCCCGATACTGTCGTCTTCAGCACCAGGCGCCCGCGTGGGCGCGTGCAGGCGATCGCCGCCTGCAGCGCGTCGGTGCTACCCGTCGCCTCGACGACCAGCGGGTAGTCCCCGCGGTCAGGTTTCGCATCGACGATGCGGATCCCGCGATCGCGCAACCATTTCGTGCTCGCGCCCTCGCGAGGGCGGCCGACCAGGTCGACGCGGAAGCCGTCGGCCGCAAGCACCTGCGCAACGATGCAGCCAAGTTTTCCCGCGCCGAGCACCAGCGCATCTTCCCTCGGTGTGTCGCCGACCTGTTCGAGAATCTCGCAGGCCGCACCGACGGGCTCGGCGAACACTGCCGTTTCGTCGGCGACCGAATCCGGCACCGCGAGAAGGTTCGCTTCGGGGATCCAGAACTCTTCGGCGAGCACGCCGTCGGCACCGAGGATGCCGAGCACGCGCCGCTGCGGGCAGTGACGCGCGATGCCGCGCGCGCACCAGGTGCAGGAGCCGCAGCCGAAATTGATGCCGCCGACGACGCGGCGTCCTTTCCATTTTCCCGACGTCGCCTCGCCGACGAACTCGTGGCCGAGCACGCCGCGAAAGCCCATGTAGCCGCGCGCGATCTCCAGGTCGGTGTTGCAGATGCCGGCAAGCACCGTGCGCACGCGCACGAGCGACGCAGCCTCGTGCGCCGCCGGCGCGGCAGTCCAGTCGCGTACCAGGCGCGGTCCGCCCTGCTGCATCACGAAGGCGAGCATCGCGGCGCCTTCTACCACCGGCCCGGCCGCCGGGCCAGTCGCGGCAAACCAGGTGCCGCCGCCGCTTGGACTGCAGCCGCTTTTCCGGTTTGATGCCGCGCCAGCCGCGGCCATCGCGGCGGCGTTCCTCGAGGATTGCACCTTGTCGACACTCGCCGCCGGCCCGGGCCCCACTTCGCACTGGTTCTACTCCCAGCGCCTGCGCCTGCACTACGTCGACTTCGGCGGCGACGGAAAACCGCTGTGCGTGCTCGTGCACGGCGGCCAGGACCACTGCCGCAACTGGGACTTCGTCGCTGCCACGCTGCTCGGCCGCTACCACGTGATCGCACCCGATCTGCGCGGCCACGGCGATTCGGCGTGGGCCGTCGGCTCCAACTACGGCATCTCCGAATACATCCTCGACCTCGCCCAGCTCCTGCGCCACGTCGGACAGACGCCGGTGACGCTGGTCGGGCACTCGCTCGGCGGAGCGATCGTGCTCCAGTACGCCGGCGTCTATCCGGAGCACGTGGTCGAGGTCTGCGCGATCGAAGGCATGGGTCCGCCGCCCGAGATGCTGCGCGGCCTGCAGGAGAAGCAGGTCGAGGACCGCATTCGCGATTACATCGCGGGAACGCAGGCACTTCCTGCTCGCAAGCAGCGCGAGTACGCGACGCTGCCGGCCGCCGAAGCGCGCATGCGCGAAGCCAATCCGCATCTGACTGAGCAAATGGCGCGCCACCTGACGCTTCACGGCGTCATGCGACTGGAAAACGGCAACTACGTCTGGAAGTTCGACAACTACGTGCGCGTGTGGGGACCGCACCGCTACGACTTCGAGGGAGTGCGGCGGCTGTGGAGCCTGGTGCGCTGCCCGGTGCTTCTCGTGCGCGGAGCGCAGAGCTGGGCGAGCAACCCCGTCTCCGACGGCCGGGCCGCCGAGTTCCGCGAATACACGTACGTCGAAGTCGAGAACGCCGGTCACTGGGTGCACCACGACCGTTTCGACGAATTCACCGGCCATCTGCACCGATTCCTCGGACTCGGCGCGTGATGCAAGGCGGAGCACGACGATGACCGAGCGCAAGGATCTGGTTTCCCTGCTGGCCCGCTTGTCGTACCGCAAAGGCACGTTCCGGCTGGCCTCCGGTCGCGAAAGCGATTTCTACGTCGACGTGAAGCAGGCCGTGATGCGCGCCGAAGGCGCGCTCGCGATCGGCGAGCACCTGTGCTCCCGGCTCCAGAAGCACCAGATCACGCTCGTCGGTGGAATGGCCGTCGGCGCAGTACCGCTGGTCAGCGTCGCACTGGCCGCCGCCGCGTCTCGCGGCTACGCCCTGGACGGCTTCTTCGTGCGCAAGGAGGCCAAGGACCACGGCACCGCGCAGAAGCTCGACGGTCGCTTCGACGCCCGAGCACGCATCGCACTGGTCGAGGACGTCGTGACCACCGGGGCGTCGACGCTCGCAGCCATCGACGCGGTCGAGGCGGCCGGGGGCAAAGTTGCGCTGATCATCACGGTCGTCGATCGCGAAGAGAACGACGGCGCCGTTGCGCTCGCCGCACGCGGGTGCATCGTCGAGAGCCTGGCAACGCGAAGCGAGATCGTCGCCGCCGCCTGAACATCGCGCGCGAGCCGTCGCCCGCACGTCGCCGTCGTGCACGATGTCGACGCATCACCGCCGGCGCGGACCCCCCTTGCGCCCATCTTTGCCGGAAAGTCTTTGCGGCCCGATTTCCGGGTGCTAGCGTGCGCAGCCGCAGCATCCGCGAGCCGCACTTTGCCTGCCCCCGCGCCTGGCCGCGCCCGTCCGATGAGGAATTCGACTGCCCCGGGACGTCCTCGCTTCGCCTATGCGCCACTTCGCCCGGCGGCTTGCCTCACCGCCGCCGAGCGGCACCCGCACCTCGCGCAGTTCTTCCGGAGCGACGAAGCGCTCCGGTTGCGGCTGGTCCTGCACGTGGCCGCCGGGCTGCGCGACGGCGAAAGCTGCGTCGTCATCGCAACCAGGCCTCACCTCGATGAGTTGGAGTCGGCCCTTCAGGTGCGCGGCATCGACACCGCCGTCGTGGCGCGGCGTCTTCAGCGCATCGACGTCGACGAGAAGCTGTGGAGCTCACGCACCGAGGCCCACCCCGATACCTCCCGGCTTCTTCGTACGGCCGAAGTCGCGATATTGCGGGCGCGACGGCAGGCGCCGGACGTGCAGGTCTTCGTCGAGGTGGTCCCCCGGCTATGGTCCGGCGCGAACCACGTCCATGCCATCGAGCTCGAAGACCGGTGGAGGAAGCTGCAGGAGCGCCTCGGCTTCTCCCTCTTGTGCGCCTATCCGTGGTCGCTTCCAGCCGACTCCATCGAGCGCGGTGACCTGCTCTTTCGCGTGAGCAAGGTACGCGCCATGCACCCGGCGCAGATCCCCAACGAGACCCTTGCCGCGCTCGACTCGCCCGTCCCCCGGCGGCTCGACCGGCCTCACAAGAAGCGCGGACATTCGCTGAGGCTGGCGGACGAGTTTCTCTCGACGATCAGCCACGAGCTTCGCACGCCGCTCACGACGATCATCGGCTGGTCGCACATGCTGCACCACGAGCGCCTCGACGAGGAGACCACCGCGAGCGCACTCGAGGCCATCGAAAGGGCAGCGACGACCGAGGCCCAGCTCATCGAGAACATCCTCGATGTTTCGCGCCTCGTAGCCGGCCGCCTCCGCCTCGTAAGCGCGCCGGTGGACGTCGTCACTGTCATCCGCTCTGCCTGCGAAGCCGCACGGCAGTCCGCGCATGAAAAAGGTATCCGGCTGACGATCGAGCGCCGGCTGCCGGAGGCAGCCGGCTCGGCGATCGACGGCGACGCCGACCGCCTGCGGCAGGTGTTCTGGAACCTCGTGATGAACGCGGTCAAGTTCACGCCGCACGGCGGCCGTGTCGACGTCGGAATCGACCGGGAACCGGAGCGGATTCGGGTCGAAGTGCGCGACAGCGGCGAGGGCATCGAACCGGCGTTTCTTCCGCACGTGTTCTCCGGCTTCCGCCAGGCCGACGGCAGCAGCAGGCGCCGCCACGGCGGGCTCGGCCTCGGGCTGACGCTCGTTCGCCACCTGGTCGAGCTTCACGGCGGGACGGTCGAAGCCGCAAGCGACGGGCGCGGGCGCGGCGCGACGTTCGCCGTCGAGCTGCCGCTTCGTGCGACCGACGCAAGGCCGACCGGCGACGCGGGCGCACTTGCGAACGGCCTCGTCGAGGCGCCCGAGCCGGAAGATCTCCACGGCGTGCGCGTGCTCGTCGTCGACGACGACCGCGACAGGCTCGAAGGCCTGCGGACGATGCTCGACGAGAGCAAGGCCTCCGTCGAGATCGCCGCGTCGGCTGGGGATGCGTTCGAGGCGCTCGCGAATTTCGCGCCGGACGTTCTCGTTTGCGATGTCGAGATGCCTGCGAACGATGGAACGTCCTTCATCGCGACGCTTCGTGAGAGCGAACGCGACGCGGCGCCGCGAGTCCCGGTGATCGCCGTTACCGGCGTGGCACGTGTCGAAGAGCGGCGCCGCACACTCGATGCCGGATTCCAGATGTTCGTTCCGAAGCCTGTCGAGCCTACCGAGCTGGTCGCGACCATCGCGAGCCTGTCGCCGCGACATCCGCCGCGACGCGAACCGGCACGGCAACCGGGCTTTTCGCGCAAGGGCGACGATTCGCTTCGCGCAAAAACGCGCGGTGGCCCCACGACGCGAGCCGACAACGCCAGGCCCATGAAGCGCCTCGAGCGATGAGAGATGTTTACAGAGTCGCCGCCGCGACTGCGACGAGCGCGAGAAGCACGTAGATTCCGCTGACGGCGGGGCTTGCGACCGTTCCGGTCAGCGCCCCGATCTTCTCGCTGCGCGACAGCCCGTCGAAAGGATTGGCCGGGGTTTTCCACGTCGCGAGCTCGGCCTCGCCGGCGCCGGGAAGAGCATCGAGCCACGCGCGTACCTGGAGGCGGCGCCGCTTATATATGTCGCCGTAGTAGGCGTAGAGCACGTCCACCGACCACAGCGCGATCACCGTCAGCACGACGACAGGAAGGGGGCGTCCCCAAGCCAGCACCCACGCCAGCACCGCCACGAGTTTGGTGACGGTCGTCATGACGATCTCTTTCTCGACGAAAGACGAAAGGGAGCGGTGCTCGTCGAGCAGGCACTCCTTCTTGTACTCGCGCAGCCAGTCTCCGCTCACGACGTCTCTCCTCGTTCGTGATCGCTAACGGCTCCATCGCCGGCGTTCAGACAAAGACGGGAGGCCCGTTCTTGCGGGACCTTCCATTCAAAAAAGGGAGGCCCGTCTCCGGGCCTCCCGGGTCGTTTCCAACCTCCGCCGTCCCGCGTGCTGGCGGCGAAGTTTCTCGTTCAGTGAATCTTGCCCTGCAGGAAGAACGCGATCACCAGGCAGTAGATCGCGATCGACTCGATCAGCGCCAGGCCGATGATCATCGGCGTCTGGAGGCGATCGACGGAATTGGGGTTGCGGCCGATCGACTCCATCGCCGAGGCGACGGCGCGGCCCTGACCCATGCCGCAGCCAAGGGCGCCGAGGCCCATTGCCAGGCCGGCGCCGACACCGATCAGGCCGAGCTCGCCAGTGGCGCCGCCGTCGGCAGCCATCGCTGCCGGGGCGCCGGCCAGCGCGGCCAGCATGACGCCGGCAAACATCGTCACGAACATCGTAACTTTCTTCATTGCGTTTCCCTCTCGAAATCGCGCCGCCTTGTTTTCCGCCATCGCAACCCCTCTATCCTCTTCCGCCTCGTGGCGAACGGCGCGGTCCTGTTTCGCTGCGTCTCAGTGGGCGGCGACCGCCTCCGCAGGGCCGTGGGCGTGGCCGTGCGCGTCGTCGTGCTCGCCTTCTTCATGATGGGCGTGGCCCATCGACAGCGACACGTAGACGATGCTGAGCAGCGTGAAGACGAAAGCCTGGATCAGCGACACGAAAGCGCCGAGGAAGTAGAAAATCACGGGGATGATGAGTTTGGTCAGGTCCGTGAAGATCTCGAGCACCATGTGGTCGCCGGTCATGTTGCCGAAAAGACGCATGCCGAGGGACAGCGGACGCACGAGGTTGTCGATGATCTCCAGCGGGATCATCAGCCACGCAAGCCACCACACCGGCCCGATGAAGTGCTTCGCGTAGTTCGCAAAGCCCTGGGTGCGGATTCCGATCCCGATGAAGCAGAGGAACGACGCGATGCCGAGCGCGAACGTGATGTTGAAGTTGCTGGTGGCCGGAACGAAGCCGGGGACCAGTCCCATCAGGTTGTTGACGAGGATGAACAGGAAGAAGGTCCCGAACAGCGCGATGTAAGGGCGACCGCGCTCGGCGAGCACGCCGGCGACCATCGATTCGATCGCCGTCACCAGGAGCTCGGCGACGTTGCGGCACGTCAGGCCTTCGTCGGGCACCAGGTGCGTGCCGTTGGCACGAGCCTGCTCGAGCTGGGATGTCGCGCGCCACGCGAACCACAGGATCAGCAGGGTCGCCAGCAGCGCGTGGAAGGTGTGGGATGGAAGCTGATTGATGCCCGGGATCAGGGCGTGCCAGGTAATGGGCTCGTGTTCCATTGCGTTTCCTGCGTCCGTCCCTGCGTCCGTCCCGAAGTCGGTGCGCCGCGGCGCGCTCAACCGCGGATGTTCGCCTCGCCGGCTTCGTCGCCGCCTTCGCGGCTGGGCTCACCGAGAAGCAGCGCTTCGAGCACGACCGCCACGACGAGAGTGGCAGTGCCGGCAAGAAAAGACGCTGCGTCGATCGGCAATCGTCCGAATGCGACGGCCAGCAGGGCAAGCAGGATCAGGAACTTGATCGTGACGACCTGCGACAGCCGCGGGCCGGTCGCGTCGGCCGTCATAAGGCGGGAAACCACGATACGAATCAAATGAAGATTGGCGATGCTTACCGCGCCGCCGAACAGGACGCTCGCTGCATCGCCAATGCCGATAAGAGCGCAAAGCGCCGCTAATGCGACGGAGGTGGCGGCGGTGGTTCGGGCGATGCTCGGGACGCGGACCTGGCGCGTCATCACTGCTCGTCCGCGGAGCCGTCACGATGCTCCGCCGCCTCGCGGCTGCTGACCAGTATCAGGCGCCAGACCGCGGCCGCGAAGGCGCCGAGACCGAGACCGAGCGTTGCCCACGGCGAGCTGCCGAGCTTGCCGTCGATCCAGTAGCCGGCGATGACGCCGGCTGCGACTGGCCAGCCGAAATTCCACGAGATCGCCAGCAGTTGGAGCTGCAGGGGCTGGTCGTTGTCGCGGCCTGCCACAGCTGCCTCAATCGCTCGCGCGAAGCGCGCGGTCGATGGCCGAGATCGTGACGTCCAGGTCGGCGCGAGAGTGCGCGAGCGAAACGAACCACGCTTCGAACTGCGACGGCGGAATCCAGACGCCCTCGTCGACGAGGGCGCGAAAAAAACGACCGAAGCGTTCGGTGTCGCACGAGGCGGCTTCGTCGAAATTTCGCACCGCCGCGGGGCCGAAGAACAGCGTCAGCATCGAGCCGGCGCGCTGCACGCAGCCAGGCCTCGTGCCCATCACGCCGCGCAGCCCGGCCGCAAGGTACGCGGAGGCCTCGTCGAGCCGCCGGTACGGCCTTTCGCCTTCGAGCAGGTCGAGCGTCGCCATGCCGGCGGCAACGGCCAGGGGATTGCCGGACAGAGTACCGGCCTGGTAGACGGGACCAGCGGGGCTCACCTGCTGCATCAGGTCACGGCGTCCGCCGTACGCCGCCAGCGGAAGTCCCCCGCCGATGATCTTGCCGAGCGTCGTAAGGTCGGGCCTCACCGACGTCACGCTCTGGTAACCGGCAGGGCCGAGGCGCAGCCCGGTCATCACTTCGTCGAAGATCAGCAGCGCGCCGCAACTGCTCGTGATCTCGCGAAGACCTTCGAGGAACCCCGTCTGGGGAGGTACCACGCCCATGTTGCCGGCAACGGGCTCGACGATGACGGCAGCGACGTCACGGTCGCAGACGGCGCGGACCGATTCGAGGTCGTTGAAGCGCGCTACGCGAGTGAGATCCACCACACTTTTCGGAACGCCCGGACTGTCGGGAACTCCGTGCGTCATCGCACCGGATCCGGCGCGCACCAGCAGGCTGTCAGTGTGGCCGTGGTAGCAGCCTGCGAACTTGACGATCGCGTCGCGGCCCGTGGCTGCACGGGCCAGCCGCAGCGCACTCATCGTCGCCTCGGTGCCGCTGGTGACGGCACGCACGCTGTCGATAGATTCGAATCGCGCACAGATGCGCTCGGCGAATTCGACTTCGAGCGCAGTGGCTGCGCCGAAACTCGTTCCGCGGCGCGCGGTTTCGGTGATCGCCGCAATGACCGGCGGCGGTGCGTGGCCCGCGACCATCGGTCCCCACGAGCCGATGTAGTCGATGTATTCTCGACCCTCGACGTCACGAATGCGACTGCCGCTCGCCGATGCAACGAAGCGCGGAGCACCACCGACGGACGACCACGCGCGCACCGGAGAGTTGACTCCACCGGGGATTGCGAGTCGCGCGCGACAGAACAACGCTTCCGAAGTTTGCTTGTGCTGCGTCATCTCGCGTCGTGCACCTTCGTCGGCGGGAGGACTGCGATGCAGCGGGCGCTGCGTGAACTCGCGTTATCTCGCGACGTTAGAAAATAGTGAAACGAAATCCTTGCAACGCGCTACTCGAAACACTACACAGCGCGCGTCGCCACACGGCGCAGATGGATTCGAGCGAACCACGTCGAGGCCATTTCGGCTTCGATGCTGGGTGGCCGGCGGAACTGAAACGACGAGTCGACAACTGGCCCTGTGTATTGTCCACAGGGGTGGACAAAGCTGTTGGCAACTAGCGGGGTCGCGTTTGGTCGTTGCTACTCGAACTCAGCTCGAAGACCTTTGGAATCGGGCAGTTAGCGCGCTCCGGCAACGCCTGGAGCGCGACGAGTTCGACAACTGGATCCTCCCGCTGGTTCCGCTGGCCCTGACGAGCGAAACTCTCGAGATTTCGGTTCCGAACAAGCTGTTCGCGTCGTGGCTCGAGGAGAACTACCTCGATTTGCTGACATCGGCGTGGATGGAAGCCCACGGCGAAGAAACCTGCTTCACGTTCACGTGGAGCGGTACCGGGCTTCAGGGCGAGCTGTTCCACGAATACGAGGCCGATCGCGCCAAGCGGTTGCCCCCGCGTCGCGCCGCCAATCCGAGCGGTCTCATCGAGCGCTACGATTTCGAGAACTTCATCGTCGGTCCGAGCAACCAGTTCGCGCGGGCCGCAGCGATGGCCGTCGCCCAGCAGCCCGGCACCCTGTACAATCCGTTCTTCCTGTACGGAGGCGTGGGTCTGGGAAAAACCCACCTCGCCAACGCCATCGGCCACGCCCTGTTGCGCAGCGAGCCCGAAGCGCGAGTCCTGTTTCTCTCGGCCGATACGCTGACCAACCAGCTGATCGAGGCGATCGCGCGCAACAAGGCGGCGGCGCTGAAGAATCGCCTTCGCCGCGTCGACGTGCTGATCGTCGACGACGTCCAGTTCCTGGCCGGGCGCGAACGAACGCAGGAAGAATTCTTCCACATCTTCAACGCGCTGTACGAGAACGGGCGCCAGATCGTGCTGACCAGCGACAAGTTTCCGAGTGAAATCCCCGGCGTCGAAGAGCGGCTGTGCAACCGTTTCGGCTGGGGTCTGGTCGCCGACATCCAGATCCCGGACATGGAGACGCGCGTGGCGATCCTCGATCGCAAGGCGCTGGCCGAAGGCGTCGAGATCAGCCTCGATGTCGCTTCACTGATCGCCCGCTCCGTCGACTCGAACATCCGCGACCTCGAAGGCGCGCTGACGCGCATCAGCGCTCACGCTTCCCTGTCCGGCCGCACCATCGACCGCGCGCTGGCCGAGGAGGTGCTCGGCAAGGGGCGCAGCGGCGACGGCCCGACGGCGGTGATCAGCCTCGACGAGGTCGAGAAGGAGGTCGCGAGTCATTTCGGCCTTCGTATCGCGGACTTGCGCGCCCGCCGCCGCACCAAGAAGATCGCCGAAGCACGCCAGGTCGCGATGTACCTGATGCGACAGAAAGCCGGCGCTTCCTACCCGGTGATCGGAGCGCACCTCGGCGGCCGCGACCATTCGACGGTCATCCACGCGTGCCAGCAGGTCGAGCGCCGCCGCAAGGAAGACTCGCGAATGCGCCTGGTGCTGGAAGCCGTTTCCCGCCGCTTCGGCGCACACTGAGCGCGGCGTTTTCGCCATGTGGACAAGCCCTGCGTCCGGTCGTGCGCAACGCTCTGCAGGAAAGACTTCACAAGCGTCACAGCAAGGGCTATGCACCTGCCCGCGCACCGAGAGCACAGGCCTTCCTGCAGAAATTTCCCCCGCAACGTCGGGGGCTTCTGCCACCTGTCCACGGATTTCGCCGGCCCTAATAACAACAAGAATACTAAATCCATTATTGGAAGGCTGCCAGAAGCGAGCGATCCAGCCATGAACATCACCGTCGGAAGCGAAGATTTCCTTCGAATCCTTGGGCGAACCCAAGGCGTGGTGGACCGCCGTCATTCCATGGCCATCCTGACGAATCTCGTCATCGAGGCCGGTACCGGCGAGATCTCCATCGTCGCTACCGATCTCGAAGTCAGCCTGCGCCAGGCGCTCGCTGCCAAAGTCGGCGAAGCCGGTCACGTCGCGCTGTCGGCGCGCAAGCTGTTCGAGATCGTTCGCGAGTCGAAGTCCGAGGAAGTCACCGTGCGCAGCCTCGACAGCCACTGGGTCGGGGTATCCTACGGCCGCTCGAATTTCCGATTGATGGGAATCGATGCGTCCGAGCACCCGGGAATGCCGACTCCCGGAGCGGCTGCCGAGGTCAACGCGGCGTTCGAGCTGGAAGCCGAGGAGCTCGCCGAGATCATCGAGAAAACGCTGTTCGCGGTTTCCCATGACGACACGCGCTCGAACCTTGCCGGCGTGCACCTGGACAGCGGATCGAAGAAAGGCGCGATCCGGCTGGTCGCGACCGACGGTCACCGCCTGGCCGTCGTCGACCGCAAGGTGAAGGGAACTTCGCCGAAGCAGGGAGTGATCCTTCCGCGCAAGGGCCTGTCCGAAGTCGTCAAGGTGCTGCCGGAGGTCACCGGCACGGTGGCCGTGCGCATCGTCGGCAACGAGGCAGTCATCGATCTTCCGGGACTCACGCTGAGCATGAGGCTCGTCGAAGGCACGTTCCCGGACTACAAGCAGGTGGTGCCCAAGGAGAGCGGGAACGCACTGCAGGTCGACCGTGACGCGCTGCTGGCCACTGTCCGGCGCGTCTCGCTGCTGTCGAACGAGAAGGCCCGCGGCATTCGCCTCGGCCTCAGCCCTGGCCGTCTCGAGATCAGCGCGAACAATCCGGACATCGGCGAGGCCAGCGAAGACCTCGAAGTCGAATACGCCGGAGCGGACCTCGAGATCGGCTTCAACGCCCGCTATATCCTCGAGGTTCTGCAGGTGCTGCCCGAGAACTCCAAAGTAGAAATCGGGCTCGGGGACCACCTCAGCCCGGGTGTCATCAAGGGCTCCGATCCGGGCTATTCCTACGTTGTCATGCCGATGCGGATATGACTTCCGGCGTGCGCAGCCAGGCGCGCGCCGTGGAGTTGTAACCCCTCGATAATACGGCAAAAATCGCCGACTATCCCGCGTCTTCTCAACTTTACTTTCCGGCACGTGCCTGATAGTCGTCGCAGGTTGTTCCCGCCGCCTCTGCGCCCCCATGGAAACATTGGCGCCGGGCGCGCTCCGGCAACCCCAGGCGGTCCAAGATGACGAAGCAGCAGCCACCGCAACCGCCCAAGAATCCGGGCTCCGGCGACTACGGCGCGGACTCGATCAAGGTCCTCGAAGGGCTCGAGGCGGTGCGCAAGCGTCCCGGCATGTACATCGGCGACACCGGCACGCGCGGGCTGCATCACCTGGTGTTCGAGGTCGTCGACAACTCGATCGACGAGGCGCTGGCGGGGCACTGCGACGCGATCGAAGTCGAGATCCACGTCGATAACAGCGTCACCGTCGTCGACAACGGGCGCGGCATTCCGGTCGAGATTCATTCCACCGAGGGAGTCTCGGCCGCCGAGGTCGTGCTGACCAAGCTGCACGCCGGCGGCAAGTTCGACAAGAAGTCGTACACGGTCTCGGGCGGCCTGCATGGCGTCGGCGTCTCGGTCGTCAACGCGCTGTCGATGTGGCTCGACGTCGAGATTCGCCGCGACGGCAAAGTCTACCGCCAGCATTACGACATCGGCGTGCCCAGCAAGCCCCTGGCCGAAACCGGCACCACGTCCCACCGCGGCACGACGGTGCACTTCCTGCCGAACGCCGACATCTTCGAGACCGCCGATTTCAGCTTCGACGTGCTCGCGAGCCGCCTTCGCGAGCTTGCATTTCTCAACCGCGGTGTTCGCATCTCGCTCGAGGACGAGCGCGACGGCGGCGGAAAAAAGCAGGAATTCTATTACGAGGGCGGCATCGTCTCGTTCGTCGATCACCTGAGCCAGAAGAAGCAGCCGATCCACAACAAGGTCGTCTATCTTTCGGGCAAGAAGTCCGGCATCGAGATCGAGATCGCGATGCAGTGGAACTCCGGCTACGCCGAAAACGTCTACACCTTCGCGAACAACATCAACACGGTCGAGGGTGGCACCCACCTGTCGGGATTCCGCTCGGCGTTGACGCGCACGATCAACAACTACGGCACCGCGAACAATCTCATCAAGAAGGCCGAGGAAGCCGTCGAAGGCGACGACTGCCGCGAAGGCCTCACGGCCGTGCTCTCGGTCAAGGTTCCCGAGCCGCAGTTCGAAGGGCAGACCAAGACCAAGCTCGGCAACAGCGAGGTCAAGGGCCTCGTCGAGGCGCTCGTCAACGAAAGCCTCGGCACCTACTTCGAGGAACACCCGGCCGATGCGCGCCGCATCGTCACCAAGGCGCTCGACGCGGCCCGGGCGCGCATTGCCGCGCGCAAGGCCCGCGACCTGACGCGCCGCAAGGGCGCGCTCGACAACCTGTCGCTGCCCGGCAAGCTCGCCGACTGCCAGGAGCGCGACGCCAGCCGTAGCGAGCTGTACATCGTCGAAGGCGACTCTGCCGGCGGCTCGGCCAAGCAGGGCCGCGACCGCCGCTTCCAGGCGATCCTGCCGCTGCGCGGAAAGATCCTGAACGTGTGGCGTGCGCGCTTCGACCGAACCGTCTCGTCCGAAGAGATCCGCGTGCTGATCACCGCGCTCGGCATGGGCATCACCGATGGCGACGGCGAGAAGAGTCTCGAGAAGCTGCGCTACCACACGATCATCATCATGACGGATGCCGACGTCGACGGGTCCCACATCCGCACACTGTTGCTTACGTTCTTCTACCGCCATTTCCGCGAGCTCGTCGAGAACGGCCACATCTACATCGCGCAGCCACCGCTGTTCCGCTTCAAGCGCGGCAAGCAGGAGCGCTACCTCAAGGACGAGGCGGCGCTGGCCGCATACCTCGTGGACCTCGGCGTCGAGGACGTGAAGGTGAAGTCGAAGGGCGCGCAGCGAAGCGTCGCCGGCGACCAGCTGAAGAAGGTGCTGAAGGAACTGGCCGAGATCGACCGGCTGGTCGAGCTCCTGGAGAAGAAGCGCAAGAACCGCAACGTTGTGAGCGCCGCCGCGGCCTGTACCGACCTGACGGCCGAGATCCTCGGGGAACCCGACAAGCTCCGCGAGATCCTGGACAAGCTCTGCGAGGACATCGCCGCGCAGCACCCAGACCTTGCACCGTTGCGCGCCGACGTCCTGCAGGATGCGGAGCACAGCTGCCAGAAGCTCTCGATCTCCTGCCGCCTGAACGGCGGGAACTTCCGTACGGAGATCGACCGCGGCTTCCTCGATTCTCCGGAGTTCGGACGGCTGCGCCGCCTGCTGACGAGCATCTCCGGCATCGGCCATGCGCCGTATGTCGTAAACTTCGGCAAGACCGAGCAGGAAGTCGCCACGCTCGGTGAGCTCCATGCGACGATCATGGCTAACGCGCGCAAGGGCACCGACATCCAGCGCTACAAGGGCCTCGGCGAGATGAATCCCGAACAGCTCTGGGCGACGACGATGGACCCCGAGGCGCGGACGCTGCTGCAGGTGCGGGTGGACGACGCGATCGCTGCCGAGGACGTGTTCGACCGCCTGATGGGTGACGAAGTCGAAGGACGGCGCAGCTTCATCGAGTCCAACGCCCTCAATGTCCGCAACCTCGATATCTGACCCATAGCGAACGCCGAGATGCCACCAGTCGGAAAGAACCCGCCGGTTCCCGTCGATATCGAGAACGAGATGCGTACGTCCTACCTGGACTACGCAATGAGCGTCATCGTCGGGCGCGCGCTGCCCGATGCGCGCGACGGGCTGAAGCCCGTCCACCGCCGCGTGCTCTTCGCCATGCAGGAGCTCGGCAATCAGTGGAACAAGGCGCCGAAGAAATCGGCGCGCGTCGTCGGCGACGTCATCGGCAAATACCACCCGCACGGCGACTCGGCCGTCTACGACACGATCGTTCGCATGGCCCAGGAATGGTCGATGCGCTATCCGCTGGTCGACGGCCAGGGCAACTTCGGCTCCATCGACGGCGACTCGGCGGCAGCGATGCGTTACACCGAGGTCCGGCTCGCACGCATCGCGAGCGAGCTGCTCGCGGACATCGACAAGGAAACCGTCCCGTTCATTCCGAACTACGACGAGTCCACCATCGAGCCGGCGGTGATGCCCGGCCGCACCCCCAACCTGCTGATCAACGGCTCGACCGGCATCGCCGTCGGAATGGCGACGAACATCCCGCCGCACAACCTGAACGAGATCTGCGACGCGCTGCTCGCGCTGCTGGCCGATCCCGAGCTCAAGATTGAAAAGCTGATGCGCATCGTCACCGGCCCGGACTTCCCGACCGGAGGAATCATCTACGGTCGCCAGCCCGTCATCGATGCATACAAGACCGGCCGCGGCGTGCTGACCGTACGTGCGCAGGCGATCACCGAAACGGAAGAGCGCACCGGCAAGACGAAAATCGTCGTCACCGAAATCCCGTACCAGCTCAGCAAGAAGCGCCTGATCGAGAAGATCGCCGAGCTCGTCAACGACAAGAAGCTCGACGGGATCTCCGACCTGCGCGACGAATCGGACCGCGACGGAATGCGCATCGTCATCGAGCTGAAGCGCGACGCGATCCCGCTGGTCGTGCTCAACAACCTGTACAAGTACACCCCGATGCAGGATTCCTTCGGGATCATCCTGCTCGCGCTGATTGGCGGCCGGCCGCGCCTGGCGACCCTCAAGGAGCTGCTCGAGGAGTTCGTCGCGCACCGCATGGACATGGTCACGCGCGCGACCGCGTTCGACCTGCGCAAGGCTGAGGCCCGGCTGCACCTGCTCGATGGCCTCAAGATCGCGCTCGATAATCTGGACGCCGTGATCAAGCTGATCCGCGCCGCCAAGGACGCGCCCGCCGCCAAGGAACAGCTGATGGCGAGGTTCGGCCTGAGCGAGATCCAGTCCCAGGCAATCCTCGACATGCGCCTGCAGCGCCTGACCGGCCTCGAACGTGACAAGATCCTGGAGGAGCACGCGGAGACCGTCAAGACGATCGAGCGCCTGCGCGCGATCCTCTCGGACGAGGGCGAGATCCGCAAGATCATCGCTGAGGAGCTGCGCGAGCTGAAGAAACAGTACGGCGACGAGCGCCGCACGCAGATCGTGGACGCCTCCGGTGAAATCACGATCGAGGACATGATCGTCGAGGAAGAGATGGTCGTGACCGTCTCGCACGAGGGCTACATCAAGCGCAATGCCGTGACGCTGTACCGGCAGCAGCGCCGCGGCGGCCGCGGCAAGATCGGCGCGACGACGAAGGACGAGGACTTCATCGCGCAGATGTTCACCGCCTCCACGCACGATTACATCCTGTTCTTTACCAATCGCGGGCGCGTGTACTGGAAGAAGGTGCACGAGGTGCCGCAGGCGGGCCGGGCCGCGCGCGGCAAGGCGATCGTCAACCTGCTGCAGCTGTCCCAGGGTGAGAAGCTGTCGGCGTTCCTCTCGGTGCGCGAGTTTCGCGAGGACGCGTTCGTGCTGTTCGCGACCGCGCGCGGCATCGTCAAGAAGACGCCGCTGCTCGAATACTCCAGGCCACGCTCGAGCGGCATCATTGCGATCAATCTGGCCGACGACGACGAGTTGATCGCGGTGCGCCTGACGGCCGGTCACGACCAGGTCGCGCTCGCCACCCGCAGCGGCCAGCTCGTGCGCTTCAACGAAGGCGAGGTGCGCGCGATGGGCCGCAGCGCCGGCGGCGTGCGCGGCTGCAACGTCGATAGCGACGACCGCGTCGTTGCGATGGAAATCGTACGGCCCGGTGCGACGCTCCTGACGGTATCGGCCAACGGGCTCGGCAAGCGCAGCCCGATCGACGACTACCGCCTCACGCGCCGCGGCAGCGCGGGAGTGCGGACGATGAACGTCACCGCAAAGACCGGCCTCGTCGTCGGCGTGCTGCAGATCGTCAGCAACGAAGACGAAGTGATGCTGGTCACGAACGAAGGCAAGATGATCCGCATCGCGATGGAGAACGTGCGGGTGATGAGCCGCAACACCCAGGGCGTCACGCTGGTTCGCCTGGCGCAGGAGACGGGCGAGCACGTCGTCTCCGTGGCTCCGGTCGTCGAGAAGGAAGTCGCGGGAGACGAGGAATAGCGCCGATGACGACGAACGTCGCCGTCATCGGTGCCGGAAGCTGGGGCACTGCGCTCGCGAGCCTGCTCGCAGGCAAGGGCTACAGCGCGCGGCTGTGGTCGCGCGGCGCCGAAGTCTGCCACGGCATCAACGAGCACCACGAAAACCGCGTGTACCTGCCGGGCGTCGCGCTTCCGCCATCGTTGCGGGCAACGACCGATCTTTCCGAGGCACTGGACGGGGCCGAGCTCGTCGTGGCCGTCGTGCCGTCTCACGCGATGCGCGGCACCATGGAGAAGGCCGCGCGGGTGATACGCCCCGATGCGCTCGTCGTCTCGGCGAGCAAGGGCATCGAGGACGACTCGCTGCTGACGATGCACGGCGTGATCGCCGACGCGATCGGCTCCGAAAAACGCGTAGGTGCCCTTTCGGGCCCGAGCTTCGCGGTCGAAGTTGCCGGCGGCCAGCCCGCCGTCGTCGTCGCCGCCGCGACAACCGAAGAGACGGCCGAACGAGTCCAGCACTTCTTCCACGCGCCGATGCTTCGCGTCTACCGCAGCACCGACATGGTCGGCGTCGAGCTCGGCGGCGTCGTCAAGAACGTCATGGCCATCGCGACCGGCGTCTCCGACGGCCTCGGCTACGGTCTCAACGCGCGCGCCGCGACGATCACGCGCGGCCTCGCCGAGATCATGCGACTTGCGATCTCGATGGGCGGCCGGCCGGAAACCCTGTCGGGCCTGGCCGGCATCGGCGACCTCGTGCTCACGTGCACCGGTGACCTCTCGCGCAATCGACAGGTGGGGCTGCGCCTCGGCCGCGGAGAGACGATCGAGTCGATTCTCGGCGGCATGCGCATGGTTGCCGAGGGGGTGCGCAACACGAAGTCGGTGCGCGACCTGGCAAGACGCCAGAACGTCGAGATGCCGATCGTCGAGTGCGCTTACAAGGTCCTCTACGAAGGGATGTCGCCGGGGCAGGCCCTCGAGGAGCTCTTCGGCCGCAGCCTCAAGCCCGAATTCCCCTGAAGTTGCGGGCCGCTGCAGCGCGGGCGCCCGTTCGGAAGCAACCCCGCCTGTGCGTTGACAATTTTCCCGTGCGCTGACAAAAGCTCCCGCTTGCGGTTCAAAGGACCGCGCGCCCGCAAAGGGTGTAGCGCCGAGGATCGGTTACCGTGAAAAGAACGTACCAGCCCAGCAATCTGCGGCGTCGTCGCCGTCATGGCTTTCGAGCGCGCATGGCCACACCGGGTGGGCGGCTGGTGCTCAAGAGGCGTCGCGCCAAGGGGCGCAAGCGACTGACCGTCGTAACGCCGCCGAAACCGGGACGCCGGTAGCACGGACCTTCGGCTGACACGGGCGCGTCGCGTCCGGTCGCGCAGGGATTTCCTTCGAATCCAGCGGGGCCGGCGTGGCAAAGCGAGCCGGCATTTCCTGGTGCTCCAGGGCCCCGGACCGACCATAGAGACGCGCCTCGGAATCACGGCGAGTCGCAAGGTCGGAGGCTCTGTCGAGCGGAATCGGGCGAAGCGGCTCGTGAGAGAATTTTTTCGACTGCATCGTGCAAAGTTGCAGCCAGGCTCCGACATCGTTGTGATCGTGAGAGCCGGTGCGGGCAAATTGAGCTTCGGGCATGCGGAATCGGAGTTGGGCAGCATTCTCTTCGGGAACGCCCCGGGCCGGGTCGAACAGTGAACCCCCCGGCGCGATCATCGCAGAGTTGACCAGGCTGCTCGCGGCTTTCCTGCTGGGCGTGATCGCCCTCTATCAACGGTGGATCTCCCCGTTGCTGGGTCCTCGCTGCCGCTTCCATCCGACCTGCTCGAGCTACGCCGCCGAATCGATCGTCCGTCATGGACCGATTCGCGGCAGCGCGCGCGCTCTTGGCCGTTTGGCCCGTTGCCATCCCCTCTGTGATGGCGGCTTCGATCCGGTTCCCTAGGCATTGCCCGGGGAGCACTGACGAGACCAGGAACCTGCTGCAGCCGCTGGAGGCGGCAGCGTGGAAAGTAGACTGGCTCTGGCCCTTGCCCTGTCACTCGGCATCCTTGTCGGGTTCCAGGTGCTGTTCCCTCCCAAGCCCCAGCCGGCGAGCGCGCCTGCTGCTGCGCCGGCTACGGCCGCTGCACCGGCATCTGGTGCCGCGGCGCCTGCCGCGCCCGGCGGCGTACCCGCCGCGTCGGCAGACGTGGCGGCAGCCGCCGCGGCGGCTCCCGGCGATCCCGGCCCCGTCGTCGACGTCACGAGCGACCTGTTCCACGCGCGCTTCCAGTCTCGCGGGGGACGCCTGGTCGGCTTCGACCTGGCGAAGTACAAGAACGATCCGGCGCCCGGTGACGGGCCGTACGACCTGATCCGCCAGATCGGCATCGCTCCGCTCGGCGTGCTGTGGCGCGCCGAAAACGGAAACGTCGTCGACGATCGCGCGATCCTTTACGACATCACCGCGACTGCGCCGCAGGTCCGCCCAGGTCTTCCCGTCACCGTGACGATGCGCGGCCAGACGCCAACGGGAGCGACGATCACCAAGACGGTGCTGATCTCGCCGACGTCCTACGTGATGGACTTCAAGGTGACGGCCGAGGGACTACCCGCGACTGCGCTCGGTGTGGGCTGGTCCCGCCAGCTCCACCCGCACAAGGCGCGCGCCGACGTCGAGGGTGCAGTCGGCTACTTCGACGGCAAGCTGCACAGCTTCGATGCCTCGGTGCTCAAGGACACGCAGGCCGTCGAAGGCAAGGCGTCGTGGGCCGGCTATGCCGAGCACTACTTCCTGGCGGCGTACATCCCCGATGGTCCCCAGCCGCTGAAGCTGGTCGCGTCGGCCTCCGACGGCTCGGGTCACGCAGCGCTGTGGACCGACGCTCCGACCACCAGCGTGCACTACGGGATCTATCTCGGTCCCAAGAGCCCGGGCGACCTCGAGCAGGCGGGCAACGACCTGGTGCAGGCGATCGACCTCGGCTGGTTCTGGTTCATCGCCAAGCCGCTGCTGGTCGCGCTTCGCGCGATCCATGCGATCGTCGGCAACTACGGCTGGGCCATCATCCTTCTGACTGTCGCGGTGCGGATGATGTTCTACCCGATCAACAAGAAGCAGATCGAGGCGATGAAGGGGATGCAGCGCATCCAGCCCGAGGTCAAGAAGATCCAGGAGCGCTACCAGGACGACCGCGGGAAGATGAACGAAGAGATGATGGAGCTGTACCGGCGGCACAAGGTGAACCCGCTGGCCGGCTGCCTGCCGATGCTCGTGCAGCTTCCCGTCTTCATCGGTCTCTACAATGTGCTCCTTCAGTCGATCGACCTGCGCCACGCGCCGTTCATCGGCTGGATGCACGATCTTTCGCAGCCGGACCGGCTCGGCACGATCTCGGTGCCCTTCGTCGAGCCGGCCGGGATTCCCGTGATGACGCTCCTCATGGGCGCCAGCATGATTCTCCAGCAAAAAATGACACCCAGCACGGCTGACCCCGCGCAACAGCGAATGATGATGGTCATGCCCGTCGTGTTCACGGTGATGTTCGTGAACTTTCCGGCAGGCCTGGTGCTGTACTGGCTGTCGAACAACCTCCTGTCGATCGCGCAGCAATGGCTGTCGAATCGCCAGAGCAGGTAGCGGTAGGAAACGGACCATGGCCACCAGCATTGAAGCCCAGGGACACACCGTCGACGAAGCGATCCAGATCGCGCTGAACCAGCTCGGCGTCAGCCGCGACAAGGTCGAGATCGACATCCTGCATCATCCGCGGCGAGGCCTTCTCGGCATCGGCGCACGCCGCGCCAAGGTTCGCGCGACGATCCGCGCCAGCGTCATGCTGGACGGCGAAGAGTTCGACATGTCGGGCGGAGAGTCGCTCGACGAAAAGCCGCGGCGACGAAGGCGCCGCGGCGGTCGCAATCGCGGGCGCGGAGACGACAGGCCCGAAGGTGGCCCGGAAGCTCCGCGGCCGGCGCGCGAGCAGAGCAGGGGGCAAGCGCCTCGCGCGGATGCGGGGGGCCCTCACGCAGATACGGCAGGTCAGCGCGCGGATGCGGCCGGCCCTCGTACGGATGCCGAAGGCCGTCGCAGCGAAGGCGACCAGTCGCGCGGACGCGGCGAGTCGGGCCGGGGTCGCGACGACCGGCGTGGATCGCGCGGAGGGCGCCAGGAAAGACGCGGCGAGCGCGGCCCGGAGAACAGGGAAAACAGGGACAACCGCGGGCAGCAGCCGGCTCGCAGCCCGGGCGGCACGGAGCAGCGCGACGCGCGTCAGGACCAGCCGCGCGATCAGCGCGGCCAGAAGCAGCCGGGGCGCGAAGGCGAGCGTCGCGAAAACGACAGGCGTGATCGAGGCCGCGATCGTCAGGGCCGCGGCCGCGGCGAAGGCGATGCGACAAGCGCGCCAAGACGGAACGAAGAGCGACCGACCGAAGCGAGCGAAGAGACCACCGCGCATCCGGAGCAGGCGTATGCCGAAAACCGCCGCGCCCACGCCGTCGAAGAAGCGCCGCCGGACGCCGAGGCCCTCGAGGCAATCCGCGCTCGCGCCGAGCAGGCTGTGCGCGAGCTGCTCTCGAAGATGGGATTCGCCGCCGAAGTCACCTCCAGCGTCGACGTGGAGGCGGCGGAGGCCATCGTTTCCGTGCGCTCCGAGAGCGAAGGGCTGCTCATCGGGCGCCGCGGCCAGACCCTCGACTCCCTCGAGCACATCGTCAACCGCATGGTGCTGCGCGGCGACGCGTACGTCGAAGGCCGCATCCTTCTCGATATAGGCGACTATCGCGGCCGCCGCCGTGCGAGCCTCGAAGAGCTTGCCGGGCGCCTGCGGGCGCGAGCCGTCGGCGAGCATCGCACGGTGCAGGTCAGCCCGATGAGCCCCCGGGACCGCAAGTTTTTCGCCGAAGTTTTCGCAAATGACGAGGCCGTGGAGATTCGCGCCCTCGGGGCGGGTTTCTACCGCCGCGTCATCGTCGCGCCGGCTGGCAGCGGTGCCGCGGCAGTGGCTGCGGTCCACCCAGGCGACGACGTGGACGCCGACGGCGGTAGCGACGACTTGAGCGGCGCCGAAGCCGACAGCTGAGCGGCGGCGCCGCGGGACCGATGTACCGCGCCGATACCATCGTGGCCTGCGCGACGCCGGCCGGGCGCGGTGCGATTTCCATCGTCCGCTGGAGCGGGCCCGATGCCCTCGCGATCGCGTCGCGCGTGTTCGTAGCCGACAGCGGCGACGGATCATTCGAGCCGTGGCATTTCCGTCTCGGGCGGGTCCTCGACTCCGAAGGCGCAGCGATCGACGAAGGGCTCGCCGTCTATTTTCCGGCTGGCCGCTCTTTCACTGGCGAGGATGTGGTCGAGCTGCACACGCACGGCTCGCCGATCATCGTCGAGCGCCTCGTCGCGAGCGTCATCGCGAGCGGAGGCCGCGCAGCCGAGCGCGGCGAGTTCAGCCGCCGCGCCGTGCTCAACGGTCGCCTCGACCTGCTCCAGGCCGAAGCGATCGCCGACCTGATCGACGCGAAGATGGCCGCCGGCGCACGCGCCGCGTGGCAGCAGCTCCAGGGAGCGCTGTCACGCGAGACGGGCGCAATGCGTGCCGAGCTGGCCGGTTTGCTCGCGGAAATCGAAGCGGACGTCGATTTCACCGACGACGAGCTGCCGCACTGGGATCTCGATCGCCGACGGGAGAGCATCGCGGCGGTGCTCGCGTCGATCGATGAGTTGCTTGACGGTTTCGCTGCAGGTCGCCGCCAGCGCGAGGGCCTGCGCATCGTCGTCGCCGGCCGCCCGAACGCAGGCAAATCCAGCCTCGTCAATCGCCTGCTCGGCAGCGAGCGCATGATCGTCTCCGAGGAGGCGGGAACCACTCGCGACAGCGTCGAGGAAAGCGTCGATCTCGCCGGCATCGGATTCGTGCTGACCGACACTGCCGGGCTTCGTGAGGAAGGCGGTAAAGCCGAACAGGAGGCCGTCGCCAGGGCACGCCGCTGTATCGAAGAAGCCGATCTTCGCGTGCTCGTCGTCGACGCGGCGGTGCCCGCGACCGGTGCGGACGAAGCCCTGTGGTCCGCGGTGATCGCCAGCGGAGAGACGATCGTCGTCTTGAACAAGATCGATGCCGGCGAGCACTTTGCGCCGGCGCTGCGAGGTCGCCTGGCAGCTTCTTCGCCGGTGGTCATGACGAGCGCGATCACCGGGGAGGGCTGCGCCGCCCTGGCCGCAACGCTCGCCGCGTGCGCACGCACGAAGCTGGAGTCGGAGCCGGTGGCGATCAGCCGGGTTCGGCACCGCGCGGCGCTCGAGCGCTGCGCTGCGCCGCTTCGGCGGGCTGCCGTGCTCGCGACGGACGAGCGGGCAGTGGAGTTGGTGGCCGTCGAGCTTCGGTCGGCGCTGACCGAGCTGGCGCAGATCAGCTCCCCGGTCGGCAACGAAGAGGTTCTCGACCTGATTTTTTCCGAGTTCTGTATAGGAAAATGAGCGGAGCCGGTCCGCCGCCCGGATGCATCGATGACTGCCGCATACGAAATCATCATCGTCGGAGCCGGCCACGCCGGAATCGAAGCTTCGCTCGCCAGTGCGCGCCTCGGCCTGAGGACCCTGCTCCTTACGATGAATCTCGACGGCATCGGCCAGATGTCGTGCAACCCGGCCATCGGAGGCATCGGCAAAGGCCATCTCGTCCGCGAGGTCGATGCCCTCGGTGGAGAGATGGGTCGCGCCATCGACGAGTGCGGCATCCAGTTCCGCAGGCTCAACACCCGCAAGGGACCGGCGGTCCAGGCCTCCAGGGCCCAGGCCGACAAGGCGCTCTACCGCCAGCGCATGAAGCGCGTCGTCGAGTCGGCCGAGAACCTGACGGCGGCGCAGGCGCAGGCCGTGGATCTGCTTCTGCAGTCCGGGCGGGTGGTTGGCGTCGTCACCGAGCAGGGCGACGATATCCGCGCCCATGCGGTCGTGCTGACGACGGGAACGTTCCTGAACGGCCTGATCCACGTCGGCGCCCGCCAGCAGAGCGGAGGCCGCGCGGGCGACCGAGCCGCGGTAGGCCTGACTGCCGCGCTCGAGCGCGCCGGCCTTACGACCGGGCGCCTCAAGACCGGAACCTGTCCGCGCCTGGACGGACGCACGATCGACTACTCGGCTCTCGAGGTGCAGCCCGGGGATCCGGAGCCCGAAGGATTTTCCTTCGACGGACCTCGCCCGCCGCTGCGGCAGGTGGCCTGCCATCTTACATACACAAATGTAAATACACATGCCATCATCGCGGAATCCATAGAACTATCGCCAATTTACAATCGTACGATCAATTCCCGCGGGCCGCGCTACTGCCCGTCGATCGAAGACAAGGTCATGAAGTTCCCGGAGCGGGACCGGCACCGGATCTTCCTGGAGCCGGAGGGGCTCGACACGGTCGAGGTCTATCCGAACGGCTTGTCGACGTCCCTTCCGCTGGCGGTTCAGCGCCGCTTCGTTGCATCGATCGCCGGCTTGGAGAACGCGGTGATCCTGCGGCCCGGCTATGCGATCGAGTACGACTATGTGATTCCCACCCAGCTTCGCCCGTCGCTGGAGGTGAAGACGCTTCCCGGTCTTTTCCTCGCAGGCCAGATCAACGGGACCACAGGCTACGAGGAGGCGGCAGCCCAGGGACTGGTGGCCGGGATCAATGCGGCGCGCTCGGCTCGCGGTGAAGAGCCGGTGGTGTTCTCCCGCTCGGAGGCCTACCTCGGCGTGCTCGTCGATGATCTGGTCACTCGCGGCGTTGACGGCGAGCCCTACCGCATGTTCACTTCGAGGGCCGAGTTCCGCCTGCTCCTTCGCGAAGACAACGCCGACCGCCGCCTGGCCGCGGCGGCGTCGCGGATCGGTCTGCTCGACCCTGCCCGTCGCGAAGCGGTGGCGCGCAAGTCGCGCGAAATCCTCGGCGGGATCGAGGAGCTGAAGAGTTGCAGGCTCAATCCCGAGTCCTCGGTGCAGCGCCGCCTTGCGGACTCGGGCATCAATCCTCTCGCCGGTCCGACGAGCGCCTGGGACCTGCTGCGCCGCCCCGAGCTGTCGTTCGCGGTGATCGCGGCCGTGACCGGTATTGCGCGCCGCGAGCCGGAGGTCGAGAGGCAGATCGAAATCGAGGCGGCCTATGACGGCTACCTCCAGCGCCAGAGCGACGAGGTTGAGAGACTTGCGGGTCTCGAGACCGCGGCCATTCCTGCCAGCGTCGATTACACTCGCGTCGAGGGTTTGTCGGCGGAGGCCACCGAAAAGCTGAGGCGGATCGAACCGAGCACGCTCGGGCAGGCGTCGCGCATCAGCGGAATCACGCCGGCGGCCATGACCGCGCTCGCGCTGCACCTGAGAAAGCGAAGCGGCGCGTGACGACGCAGGCCTCCGAGCGGCATCGCCTGGACGAAGGCTGCAAGGCGCTCGGTCTGGACGTCCCCGAGTCCTGTTTCGAATCGCTGCTGCGCTACCTCGACCTCCTGTACGTCTGGAATGCGAGCGCCGGCCTGACGACGATTCTGCGGCAGCATGCCGTGCGCCTGCACCTGCTGGACAGTCTGGTCGCGCTTCCCGACCTCGAAGGCTCCCGCTGCATCGACCTCGGCAGCGGGGCCGGCCTTCCGGGCCTGGTGCTGGCGGTGGTCCGTCCCGACATCGACTTCGTCCTTTGCGAGTCCAACCGCCGCCGGAGCAGCTTCCTGGCCGAGGCCGCACGCACATTGACCGTGGCCAACGTGCGGGTGCTGCAGGCGGATGCGGGAACCGTTCGCGAGCGGTATTCCACGGTCATCTCGCGAGCGTTCCGCCATCCGCCCGAGTATCTCGAAGCAGCCCGGCACCTGGTGGATCCCGACGGACTTGTCGTGCTGATGACGACTGAGATCAGCGACGACGTCGTCGCCTCCCTTGGTAGCTCTGCAGGGCTGCGGCCTCATTCCATGCGCAGCTTCGTGCTGCCGGGCGGAGGTGAGGGTCGCAGCATCGTGACATTCAGGCCCGGCTGAGGCCGAGTGTTTCACGTGAAACACTCGGCCTCAGGAACGCACCCTCCCCGGTCTCGAGCTCCATCGATCGGTCGACGGAACCCAAGCCTCGTCCCGGCGCTCCTGTTTCACGTGAAACACCGGCGATCATGATCCGGCAAAAGCCACGTGTGCACGGGAACTTCGCACCGCGCGACCCAACGTGGTAGCCTTCGGGGGGAGGCGCTCGGCACCTTGGGACTCACGCTGGCCATCGCGAACCAGAAGGGAGGCGTTGGGAAAACGGCCACTGCCGTCAACCTTGGCGCCGCCTTGGCCCTCGACGGCTTTCGGGTGCTGCTGATCGATCTCGATTCCCAAGGCAGCGCGACCAGCGGCCTCGGGGAGGAGGTGGTGCGCGGCTCGTCCAGCTATGAGGTTCTGATCGGCGAGCTCGAGGCCAAGGTCGCGGCTCGGGCCACATCGATCGAGAAGCTCGATCTCATTGGCGGAACCCGTGATCTGGCGGGCGCGGAAGTCGAACTCGTTTCCTACCCGGATCGCCAGTCGCGGCTTTCCGAGCGCCTGGCGCCGGTGCGCGACTGCTACGACTACATTCTCATCGACTGTCCTCCGTCGCTCGGCATGCTGACTCTCAACGCCCTCTGCGCTGCCGACGCCGTCGTCGTGCCGCTGCAGTGCGAGTTCTACGCCCTCGAGGGCCTTGGCGCCCTGATCGATACCCTCGAACGGGTTCGCGCCGCGTTCCACCCGAACCTGCGGATCCTCGGGATCCTGCTGACGATGTACGACGCCCGCACGTCGCTGAGCCGCCAGGTGGTTCGCGAGGTGCGCCAGCACTTCGGCGAGAAGGTCCTGCGCTCGATGGTCCCTCGCAACGTGCGAATCGGCGAAAGCCCTTCGTACGGCCTGCCCGTGGTCACCTACGACCCAAGTTCCAGCGGAGCCGTTGCCTATCGCAACGCGGCCCGCGAAATCGAGGAAATGACAGCCGCGTCGGCCGCGTCGGCCTCAGAGTCCGAAAACAATACGGTCAATACGGAGAAGCTGGATGAGACAGCCGTTGGGTAGGGGCCTGGACGCCATTCTCGGAGAGCCGGTCGCGGCCACACAACCGCGACCGCGCGTGATGAACGAGCTGCAACCGGCGGTCATCGAGGGCGAACAAAGGGGGAAACCGCTTCTCGTCCCTATCGAAAGGGTTGTCGCCGGTCGCGGCCAGCCGCGCCGCCGGTTCGACGAGGAGCAACTCGACGAGCTCGCCGCGTCCATCCGGGAGAACGGTATCCTGCAGCCCCTTGTCGTCGTGCCATTGAACGGCAGCTACGAGCTCGTCGCCGGCGAGCGACGACTGCGCGCGGCAGGACGCGCGGGCCTCGACAAGGTTCCCGTCGTTTTTCGCGAGGTCACGCGGGACGGTGAAATGCTCGAGCTCGCGCTCGTCGAGAATCTGCAACGCGAGGACCTCGGACCGCTCGAACGGGCGCGCGCCTACGAAAAGCTGCAGTCCGCCCACGGCCTGGCACAGGAGGAGATCGCGCGGCGGGTCGGCAAGTCGCGCGTCGCGATCGCCAACACGCTGAGGCTGCTCGCTCTGCCCCAGCCGGTCCTCGAAGGGATCGAGCAGGGTCTGCTGACCGAAGGGCACGCCCGCGCCCTGCTGGCTCTGCCGACCGCCGCCAGCCAGATCGACACCATGAAAGTGGTAGTCCGCCGGCAACTCTCGGTGCGGGAGACCGAGGAGCTGGTTCGCGAACGGACGGCCGGTGCCACGTCGCGAAATCCGGAGCGCCCGTCGCGCGCGCCGGGCCCTCTCGAAGCCGACCTCAGCCGCAAGCTCGGAACCAAAGTCCGGGTGCGCGGCGGCAACAAGAAAGGGCGCATCGAGATCGAGTATTACTCGCAGGAAGAATTAACACGTCTTATCGATCTTCTTTCATCGCGGGCCGCCGTCTAACTTTTTGACAACCCGCTGATGCGATGGTAGCGAGAGCCGCTCGCCGCCACGCTGCGCGCTCTTTCCTGCAGATTTCTGCACGATCGAAGATGTCGCGCGCAGGCGCGACGACGGCTCGCACTGCGTAGCCGGCGAACCCGACTCGCAGGACCAGGCACACGAGCGCATCCCGAGATGCTGACGCTACCGCCGGACTATACCTTCCTCATTCAGCTCGCGACGTTTTTCGTGCTGCTCGCGCTGCTGCGCAAGCTGCTGTTCGAGCCGTTCATGGCGCTGCTCGACGAACGCGCGCAGAAAACGACCGGCGACATCGCCAAGGCGGAGAGGTCGCGTGCCGAAGTGCAGGCGCTGTCGACGCGCGTCGATGCCGAGCTGGCCAAAGCACGCGCCGCTGCCGGCGCCGAGATCGATACCGTGCGGGGCCAGGCGCGCCAGGAAGCCGCGCGCCTTCTGACGGACGCACAGAACGAAGCGGGTGCCCGCCTCGCCGAGCTCAGGGGCGAGGTTGCGACGGCCACGCGCGAAGCGCGTACCCAGCTCGCCGGCGACGCGAAGAGCCTTGCCGATGCCATGGTTGCCGCGGTGCTCGGAGGATCGCTGCAATGAGCGTACGCCGCTCGCACGCATTCGCGTCTGTGCTCGCTGTCGCGCTCGTCGCGCTCGTCGCGGTTGCGACGGCTGCGCTGGCGGCAGAAGGCGGCGACGGCAGCGAAGGCGCCGAGGGCGCGTGGCTCTCGCTGCTGTTCTCCGTCGTCAACTTCTCGATCTTCGTGTTCCTGCTTCGCAAGTACGCGTGGCCAGCCGTCAAGGATTTCCTGGCGCGTCGCCATGTCGAGGTCGCCGAGGCCATGGCCGCCGCCGAAAAGGCCCGTCTCGAGGCGGAGGCGATCCGCGCCGAGTTCACGCAGAAGGAAGCGGCCCTCGAAGAGACCCGCCGCCGCATGCTCGACGAGCTTCGCCGCGGCGCCGAGGCCGATCGCCAGAAAGCGCTGGCCGATGCGGCAGCTGCCGGCGAGAGGCTCAAGTCCGAGGCGTCACGCCAGGCCGAACATGACCTTGCCCGCGCCCGCCGCGAGCTGCGCGCCGAGGCAGCCCGGCTGGCCACCGACATCGCCGAGCGCGAAGCGCGCGCGAAACTGACGGATGCGGACCGCGCGCGGCTGCTTCGCGAGTTCGTCGAGGGGATTGCCAAGCCGTGACACCGGGAGCAATCGGCAGACGCTACGGGCGTGCCCTGTTCGACCTGGCCGTCGAGGCAGGTCTCGTCGACGAGATCGGCGCCGGCCTGGCCGAGATTGCCAGTGCCCTCGAGGACAACGCCCAGGCCTCCGGCAGCCTCTCGGCGATCCAGCGCCAGCAACTCGCGCAGTCTTTCCTGTCGCGTCTTGGCTCCGACTCGCTGATGGGCCGGTTCCTTGGCGTCCTGGCCGAGAACGACCGCCTCGCCCAGCTCCCGTCGATCCGCGACAACTACGAAAAAATCGGTGACGCCGCCGCCGGCCGCGTGCGGGCGCACATTCGCAGCGCACAGCCGCTGTCCGATGCGGAACGCAGCGCGCTGCGAGGCAAGCTCGAGGCCGTGACCGGCCACAAGGTCGTCGATACGGCCGAAGTGGATCCGGGCCTGATCGGCGGCGCCACGGTCGAGGCCGACGGCCGCATTTACGATGGAAGCGTTCGCACGCAGCTCGCGAGGCTCGAACGCCGGATGGCCGGCTGAGCGCCTTCGCGCCAGCCCGCCGAGACAAGAGAGTTCTGGAGGATAGCGGTGCAGCAGATCAAGGCATCCGAGATCAGCGACCTCATCAAGCAGCAGATCCGCGACTTCGGTCGCGAGGTCGAGGTCCGGGAGACCGGTCGCGTCCTGGCCACCGGTGACGGTATCGCGCGCATCTACGGGCTGGAGCGTGCCGCCGCCGGCGAGCTGCTCGAGTTCGAGGGCGGCATCGAGGGCATGGTGCTGAACCTCGAGGAAGACAACGTCGGCGCGGTGATCTTCGCGGACCCGGACCTCGTGCGCGAGGGCATGGAAGTGCGCCGCACCGGCCGCATCGCGGACGTCCCGGTCGGCGAGGCCCTGCTCGGCCGCGTCGTCAACGCGCTCGGGCAGCCGATCGACGGGCTGGGCGACATCAAGACGCCGACGCGGCGCCGCATCGAACTCAAGGCGCCCGGCATCGTCTCCCGCGCGCCCGTCAAGCAGCCGATGCAGACAGGCATCAAGGCGATCGACTCGATGATCCCGATCGGCCGCGGCCAGCGCGAGCTGATCATCGGCGACCGCCAGACCGGAAAGACGGCGATCGCCATCGACACGATCATCAACCAGAAGGGCGGCGACGTCGTCTGCATCTACGTCGCGATCGGCCAGAAGCGCTCGTCGGTGGCCCAGGTCGTCGACCGGCTGAAGAAGCACGGCGCGATGGACTACACGATCATCGTCGCGGCCACTTCGTCGGAATCGGCGCCGCTGCAGTTCATCGCGCCCTACACCGGCGTGTCGATGGGCGAGTATTTCCGCGACAGCGGAAAGCACGCGTTGATCATCTACGACGATCTCTCGAAGCAGGCGGTCGCGTATCGCCAGCTCTCGCTGCTGCTGCGCCGCCCGCCGGGCCGCGAAGCGTATCCCGGCGACGTGTTCTACGTGCATTCGCGGCTTCTCGAGCGCGCTGCGAAAATGAGCGACGCCGAAGGCGGCGGCTCGCTCACCGCGTTGCCGATCATCGAGACCCAGGCCGGAGACGTTTCGGCGTACATTCCGACCAATGTGATTTCTATCACAGACGGCCAGATCTACCTCGAGACGGACCTGTTCTACTCGGGCGTGCGTCCGGCGGTGAACGTCGGGCTTTCGGTCTCGCGCGTCGGCGGATCGGCGCAGGTCAAGGCGATGAAGCAGGTCGCCGGCACGCTGCGCCTCGACCTCGCGCAGTACCGCGAAATGGCGGCGTTCGCGCAATTCGGGTCCGACCTGGACGCTGCGACCCAGCGCATGCTGTCGCGCGGCCAGCGCCTCGTCGAAGTGCTCAAGCAGGGCCAGTACGTTCCGCAGCCGGTCGAAAAGCAGATCGTGATCCTGTTCGCCGCGACGACCGGATTGCTCGACGACGTCGACGTCAAGGACCTCGGCCGCTTCGAGGCCGACCTCGCGAGCTTCGTCGAGCGCGCGCACCCCGATCTCTACGGGACCATCCGCGAGAAGAAGGAGCTGACCGAGGACGTGAAGTCGAAGCTCTCGGCGGTGCTTGCCGAGTTCAAGGCGACCACCGGGGCCTAGGCGTGCCGAGTCTCAAACAGACACGCAAGCGCATCGCCTCGGTCCGCAGCACCCAGCAGATCACGAAGGCGATGAAGATGGTCTCGGCGGCCAAGCTGCGCCGTGCGCAGGAGGCCGCCGAGAAGGCGCGCCCCTACGGCACGCGCCTGGCCGAGTTGCTGGCGAGCGTCGCCGCGAGCGTCGAGGAGGGGTCCCATCCTTTCCTCGAGCCGGGCGCGGACCAGCCCGCCGAGGTCATCGTGATCACGTCGGACCGCGGGCTTTGCGGCGGCTACAACACGAACCTGATCAAGGCGGCCGAATCCTTCCTTCGCTCGCCGGAAGGCCAGGCCGCGACGATCGTCGCGTGCGGGCGCCGCGGCCACGACTACTTCCGCCGCCACTACACCGAGCGCATCTCGTCGCGCCATTTCAACGTGCCCTTCGACCTGGCGCTGGCCAGGACGGTGGCGGCCGAAGCCTCGCGCCGCTTCCGTGGCGGCGAGGTCGGCGCGGTGTACCTCGTGTCGTCGGCATTCCGCTCGGCGATCTCCCAGGCGCCGAGGCTTCAGCGTCTTCTTCCCGTCGAGAAGAGCACCCACGCCGAGGGCTCGCCCGATTACGTCTATGAGCCGGAGGCGAAGGAGCTGCTGGCCACGCTCCTGGTCCGCTACGTCGACACGAAGATTTTTCAGGCATTCCTCGAAGCCAACGCCAGCGAGCACGGCGCGAGGATGACTGCGATGGACAGCGCGACGCGCAACGCTTCCGAGATGATCGGACGGCTCACGCTGCAGATGAACCGCGCGCGCCAGGCGACGATCACCACCGAGTTGATGGAGATCGTCGGAGGCGCGGAAGCCCTCAAAGGCTAAGGAGTTCAGGGGATCATGGGAATTGGGCACATCACGCAGGTCATCGGTGCGGTCGTCGACGTCGAATTTCCGCCGGGCCAGGTACCGGCGATCCTGAACGCACTGACCGTCACGAACACCGGGATCGACGACAAGCCGGACAACCTCGTCCTCGAAGTCGCGTCGCATCTCGGCGAGAACACCGTTCGCACGATTTCGATGGACTCGACCGAGGGCCTCGTGCGGGGCTCCGAGGTCAAGGACACCGGCAACAAGATCATGACTCCCGTCGGCACCGCCGTCCTCGGCCGGATCATCAACGTGATCGGGCAGCCGGTGGACGGCGGACCGGAAGTCAAGACGGACAAGTACCTGCCGATCCACCGTTCGGCCCCGGAATTCACCGAGCAGGCCACGGGCGTCGAGGCTTTCGAGACCGGGATCAAGGTCATCGACCTGCTGTGCCCGTACGCAAAGGGCGGAAAGATCGGCCTGTTCGGCGGTGCCGGCGTCGGCAAGACCGTCATCATCATGGAGCTGATCAACAACGTCGCGCAGCAGCACGGCGGCTACTCCGTGTTCGGCGGCGTCGGCGAGCGCACCCGCGAAGGCAACGACCTCTGGCAGGAAATGAAGGAGTCCGGCGTCATCGACAAGGCCGCCCTCGTCTTCGGCCAGATGAACGAGCCGCCCGGCGCCCGCGCCCGCGTCGCGCTGACGGCGCTGACCTGCGCCGAGTACTTCCGCGACAGCGAGGGCAAGGACGTCCTGCTGTTCATCGACAACATCTTCCGTTTCACCCAGGCCAACTCGGAAGTGTCCGCCCTGCTCGGCCGCATGCCGTCCGCCGTGGGCTACCAGCCGACGCTGGCTACCGACCTCGGCACCCTGCAGGAGCGCATCACGACGACGACCAAGGGCTCGATCACCTCGGTGCAGGCCATTTACGTTCCCGCCGACGACCTGACCGATCCGGCGCCGGCGACGACGTTCTCGCACCTGGACGCGACGACGGTGCTTTCGCGCCAGATCGCCGAGCTCGGCATCTATCCGGCCGTCGATCCCCTGGATTCCACCTCGCGCATCCTCGATCCGAACGTCGTCGGCGACGACCACTACAAGGTCGCCCGCGACGTCCAGATGATCCTGCAGCGCTACAAGGACCTGCAGGACATCATCGCGATTCTCGGCATGGACGAGCTGTCGGAAGACGACAAGCTGCTGGTCGCGCGCGCCCGCAAGGTGCAGCGCTTCCTGTCCCAGCCGTTCCACGTCGCCGAGGCGTTCACCGGAACGCCTGGCGCCTACGTGAAGCGCGAGGACACGATCCGTGCGTTCAAGGAGTTGCTCGCCGGCCAGCACGACGACCTGCCCGAGCAGGCGTTCTACATGGTCGGCACCATCGAACAGGCCGTCGAGAAAGCGCGCAAGATGGCGTCCTGATCATGAGGCTCAGGATTGTCACCCCCCTTCGCTCGATCGTCGATGCGGAGGTCTCCGAGGTCGTTGCGCCGGGCAGCGAAGGCGACTTCGGCGTGCTGCCCCAGCACGTGACCTTCCTCGGCGGCCTCAAGCCGGGCATCCTCACGTACACCGAGGGTGGCGCGAGGAAGCGGGTCGTCGTCAGCGGCGGCTATGCCGAGGTACGCCAGGACGTCGTGACGGTGCTGGCCGACGACGCCCAGCTCCCCGAGGAAGTGGATGCTGCCGGGGCGCGCCGCGACATCCAGACGATCCAGGAAGAGCTGTCGCGCGGCTCCGAGAGCGTCGAAGTCACCGAAGGCCTGCTGCGCGACCTCGCGCTGGCGCAAGCGCGAGTGGCCGTCAGCGCGCACTAGCGGAGCGCGAAAAACCCCGGTCCGCGGTTTTTCCGCAACCCGCAAGCACACCCACCCGCTTCCGACGACCCGCAGCCGCAAGACCACGCCACTGCCTTGCGCTAAGGTTCGTGCATGCACGGCGCCGCGAACGCTCCCCGTAACCGCCTCGCAAACCAGACCAGCGCCTATCTTCTCCAGCACGCCGGCAATCCGGTCGACTGGTATCCGTGGGGCGACGAGGCGCTGTTGCGCGCCCGCGAGCTCGATCAACCGATCCTGCTCAGCGTCGGCTACTCGGCGTGCCACTGGTGCCACGTCATGGAGCGCGAGAGCTTCGAGGACGAACAGATCGCGACGCTGATGAACGGGCACTTCGTCTGCATCAAGGTCGACCGCGAAGAAAGGCCGGACATCGATCACCTGTACATGACGGCGCTGCAGGCGATGACCGGGCGCGGCGGCTGGCCGATGACGATGTTCCTGACGACGGATGCGAAGCCGTTTTTTGCTGGCACCTATTTCCCGCCCCGGGACCGCGGCGGCATGGCCGGATTTGCGCGGGTGCTCGAGAAGGTCGCCGAGACCTGGAAAACGCGCCGCGACGAAGTCGAAGCGAGCGCCGGCCGCATGGTCGAGTTCCTTGCCAAGCTCGGTTCGCGCGGCGGCGACGAAGCCCGGTGGTCTGTGCCGGCTGCCAGCGAAGCCGCAGCCTCGCTCGTCTCGGCGATGGACACCGTGCACGGCGGCTTCGGCCGCGCGACCAAGTTCCCGGCGACGATGGCGCTGACGCTTCTGATGGAGACCGCTCCCGGTACAGACAGTGACCAGGCGCGCCTCGTGCGGCTGACGCTCGACCGCATGGCCGACGGAGGCATCCGCGACCACCTCGGCGGCGGGTTCCACCGCTATTCGGTCGATGCGATCTGGCTGGTGCCGCATTTCGAGAAGATGCTCTACGACCAGGCGCTCGTTGCGCGTCTCTACGCCGACGCGTCGCGCTTTTTCGACGAGCCCCGCTACGCGAGCGTCGCGGCGGAGATTCTCGATTACGTGCTCGGCGAGATGCGCAGTTCCGATGGAGGCTTCTGGTCGGCGCAGGACGCCGACAGCGAGGGCGAAGAAGGCAAGTATTTCGTCTGGACCCGCGACGAAGTGCTACAGCTGCTGGGTGTGCAGCGCGGGGAGCGCTTCTGCGCGGCCTACGATGTCTGCGCCGAAGGCAACTTCGAAGGGAAATCCATCCTGCATCGAGTCGAGAATGCGGCACGCGGGCTCGACGAGGAACTGGCGCAAGACCGCGCCGAGCTTCTGCGCCGGCGCCGAGCGCGAATCGCTCCGGCAACCGATCGTAAGATCGTCGCCGACTGGAACTCCCTCGTCATCAGCGCGCTGGCAGCGGCCGGCCGCTGCCTCGGGCGCCGCGATTTTCTCGATGCCGCAGAAGCCGCCGTCAATTATATCGAAACGTCGCTCGTCGCCGGCGGCAGTCTCGAGCACGTCCATCCGGCCGGCGGAACCGCCGTCCCGGCTTTTCTCGACGACTACGCCTTTTTTGGACGTGCCTGCCTCGACCTGTTCGCGGCACGGCCAGATCCGCGCCATTTCCAGCGCGCACTGTGGTGCGCCGGACACCTGCTCGATGAGTTCCTCGATACCAGAGGCGGCGGATTCTTCTTCACCGGCTCGCGCGGCGAGAGCCTGATCGCGAGAACCTGCGATCTGAATGACGGCGCCATTCCCGCCGGCAACTCGGTAGCCGCAGAGCTGCTGATGCGCCTGTTCGAGCTCACCGGCGAGAGGCACTACCGCGAGGCTGCCGACGCAGTATTCACCCGCTTTCTCGCCGACGCGTTGCGGCAGCCCTATGGGGCTTCCCATCTGCTGGCGGTGGCCGAACGCGACCGCAAGGGATGGAGAACCGTCGTCGTATGCGGCCGCAGCGAGGTGCGCGAAAAGCTTTCGCGCGTGGCCGAGGCCGTCTACGATCCTGCGACGACGGTGATTGGCATCGAGGACGGCTCTGCCCCCGGTCTTCCGGCGGCACTGGTGGGCAAGGATGCGCCGGCAGGGACGGCGGTCGCGTACGTCTGCGAAGGTCTCGCCTGCCGGATGCCGGCGACAAGCGAGCGCGAGCTCGCGCGCGCCCTGCGCCGCGACGGTGGATTCGGAGGCGAAGCGTGATTCGACCGCCGGCGCGCCGCGCCGCCCTGGTCGCGGCGGTCGTGCTGCCTCTGGCTTGGCCGGGCTCCGGCCCCGCGGCAGCAGCAACACCGCCCCATGTCGCAGCACCCTCCCGGTCAGGGTCCGCCGCAGCGCCGGAAGGAGGCCACTCCGCCACCCATCCGGCCGGCGCGGCCCCTCGACCCGGGGGCGAAGAGCCCCGTCCGGCGAAGTCTCACGAGCTTCCCCCATATGAGGATGAAAAACCGCGGGAGCTTGCGTCCTACACGCTCGGTGGCAGCGACGACTGGCTGATCGGCCGCGTCGCGGCGACGCTCCCTGCCAAAGGCGAGACGTTTCTCGAAATCGGCAAACGCAGCGACCTTGGTTACAACGAAGTGATCGCAGCCAACCGCAATACCGATCCCTGGATTCCCAAGGCAGACGAACCGGTGGTCGTGGCTTCGCAGTGGCTGGTGCCGGACGCGCCGCGCGACGGCATCGTGCTGAACATTCCGGAGATGCGGCTGTACTACTTTCGTGATGGAGGCCGGCGCGTGATCACCGCGCCGGTCGGCCTCGGGCGCGAAGACTGGAAGACTCCGCAGGGAACGTTCCGCGTTCGCGGCAAGACTGTCAATCCCACGTGGAACATTCCCGAGACGATCCGCAAGGAGCGGATCGAGGAGAACGGCTTCAGCGAGCACTCGATCCCGGGCGGGAGCCCGGACAATCCCCTCGGCAAATATCGCCTCGAGCTTACGCTGCCGACGTACGGCATCCACGGCAGCAACAAGGAGTGGGGAGTCGGCATGCTCGTGAGCCACGGCTGCCTGCGGCTCTACAACGAGGACATTGCGACACTATTCCCGATGGTCGACGTCGGGACGCCGGGCATGTTCGTCTACCAGCCCGTCAAGATCGGAAGGCACGCGGGCCGCGTGCTCGTCGAGGTGCACGACGACATCTACGGATTCGAGCCGGCGATGTACAAGTCCACGCTCGAGACGCTGGAAAAAAAGGGCTGGGCCGCCGATGTGGACCCCGACGAGCTCGAGGCGGCGATCGAGGCGAGAACGGGCGTTCCGACCGACGTGAGCTGGGTAGCGGGAAATCCGAAGCCGGCGAAATGAGCTTTGCTTTTTGCGCGAGCCGCGACCCGTGGACGTGAACACGGACGCGAGCGCCGGCGCCAGACGAAAAAAGCCCGGTCCCTGGGGAGCCGGGCTTTTTTCTCAGCCGTGGATTGCGCTCGTGCGGCTCAGGAAGCCTGCTGCAACTCCTGCTCGCCCAGCTCGATCAGCTCCCCGAGAGCGCGGCGCTCGGCCAGAGGAACGATCTTGGCAGCCGACCGGCGAACCGGTCCGCGCTGCTGGCGCCACTTGGACAGTCCGCGGCGGATGTACTCGGCGTTGAGGCTGAGGACCTCGCAGATGTTCTCGTACGCAAACGCCCACTCGCGCTCGCCGGACTCGATCCACTCCTGCGCGTCTTCGAACAGCAGGCGACCGCGCGGGTCACGCGCGAGCGCGTATTTCTGGTAACACTCGACCGCGTCCTGCAGGACGGCGAGCATCAGCCTGCGCTCGCGGACGAGTCCGCCCTCGCGGGCGAAGGCGGCGAAGTATTGTGCCGGCAGCAAAGTGTCCGGCTCGAAGAGATTGACGAAGCGGTCTGCCATGATTGTCCCTCGCGTTGTCGACAAGCATTCAAGCCCTGAGGTGCCTGATGCGGAGCGTCATATAACACACCGTCGAGACGCTATGGAAGATTCACGAGCATGAAATAAAGTCAGTAAGTGTTACAGCCTCACTAATAAGTTGGGTCCCAGGGGGCGAAAACAGGCACAAGGGGCGGTCTCGAAAAAGCGTCCGCGATCGTCGGCGGTCGAATTCCTACTGCAAAAATGGAGAGTTGGACTATCCGCCCATCTCCTGCTCGATGGCCGAGACCACGGCGTCAGCCTCTTCGGCCAGGGCTGCGCGGAGGCCCGGGCTGTGCGTCCGGGCCAGACAATCACACAGAGTAGCCAGCGATGCGTCGAGGCGCTCGAGCCTGTCGTAGGCGGCGCCGGCTACGGCGTCTTGACCATCGCCGTGCCTGCGATCGAGCCAGCTCCTCCAGCGCAGACGGACCTTCTCCAGGTCCCCCGGCTCAACGGCCGGCGCTTCGCACGGCGGCGAGGGTGCGCACCCCGCAAGACTGGCCGCATCCCGGATGTGCCCCGGCGCGCCGCTACGCAGCGGGCGCCGCCGCCGCGATCCGGCGATTACGATGGGGCGAAGCGCACCGGTACCCGTCGAGCGGAGCTGGCCGATGACGCTGCCGACTACGCGTTCGCTTCTGCTCGAGATTTTCTCGCGCAGCGGAAGCTCGAGCACGGTGGGCAGGTGCCGGTCGCCGCCGTGATGGGGCTGGGCAATCCGCCTGAGCGCCAGGCCCTGGGGCCCGCGGGTGACGACGATACGGCCGGGTTGTTCGCTGCTGCCGGGCTCGACGATGACGTAGTCGCCGGGACGCAGCCCGAGATAGGCGAAAGAATCACCCCGAAGCTTGAGCGCGTAGAGGCGCCGCTTCTGCCAGGCCCCCAAAGGCAGGTCGAGCCAGCGCTCTACGCGCCGGGCCGACAAGCCTTCGGGAGCATTTGCGAGAGTCGGGGTGGCATCGAAGGCTTCGTGCTCGCGCCGGGGTGCCGATCCGGCTTCCTGGAGAGCGGAGCGGACGTCGACAGCGGCCTCGTCGAGGCCATGCTGTCCACCGGGCCGTCCACCGTGTTCACCGGCCGCGCGGGCCGCTGCACCGCTTACGAACATGGAGTGATTATAGGCGAAAGAAAGACGAATATCAAGGCACTTTCGACGCAGGGCGCTACGAACATCGACCGAAAGTGTCAGCGGCAGGCGGCGCCGTCAGCGGTAGGCAACCGCGTCGATCAGGGCATCGACGCTTCGGCCGAAGACGCCTTCCCACTTCTCGATTAGGCCCGAAGCAGGATTGCGGCCCGCCTCGACGTTCTCGGCGAGGCGCTCGAGGTAAACCGTCTCGTCGCGTCCGTCGGGATCGGTACGGGCCTGGCGCACGAGGCCAGCTCGGGCGATTGCGACGATCTCGCGCGCGAAGTCGGCTATCGCAATTCGGCCTACCTTTGCCGCCATTCCGACGCGTGCGGCGTCTTCCTGAATCGATGGCAGCGACGAAGGGTTCCACGCCTTGACGACGTCCCACGCGGCATCGAGCGAATCGTCGTCATAGAAGATTCCTTTCATCAGCGCCGGAGTGCCGAGCATCAGGTCCACGCTCTGGCTGTCGGCTGAGCGCACCTCGATGTAGGTCTTCAGGCGGACTTCGGGAAACAGCGTCGTCAGGTGCAGCGTCCAGTCGCCGATGGTCGCGCGCTCGCCGTCGCAGCCGCGCTCGAGGAAACGGCGGAACGTGATGCCGCCGACCTCCTTGTAGCCGCCGCGCCTCCAGATGAAGTACATCGGCACGTCGAGCGCGTACTCGGTGTAAGCGCGGAACAGCGACTGGGTTCGGAACGCGAACGGCAGGGTGCCGCAGCGGTCGGGATCGGTATCGGTCCAGATGTGGGCACGATAGCTCTGGAAACCGGTGGGGCGGCCGTCGACGACGGGCGAATTTGCCGATACTGCGACCAGCAAAGGCCCGAGCGCCAGCGACACCTTCACTTTGCGGGCCGCGTCGCTCTCGTCGCTGTAGTCGAAGTTGCACTGGACGGTCGCGGTCTGCGCCATCATGCGGCGGCCGAGGTTGCCGGTGCGCCCCATGATCTCGCGCATGATCCGGTAGCGTTGCTTGGGCATCCAGCCGATCTTTTCGAGCGGCGTCTTCGGGACGATGCCGAGGCCGAGGAAGCGGATGCCGAGCGCATCGCCGACGGTGAGGATCTCGCGCACGTGGCGCTGCAGCTCTTCGTTCGCGCAGTGCAGCGAGTCGCACTGCTGGCCCGACATTTCGAGCTGGCCCCCGGGCTCCAGCGTGATCGAGGCGCGCCCGTCCTCGAGCGCGATGACGCTCGGGCCTTCGCGGACCGGCTGCCACTGCGGGAAGTGCTCGCGAAGCCCATCGAGCAGCGCGCCGATGCCGCGTGCGCCTTCGTAAGGGACGGCCTCGCGCGTTTCGGCGTAGACGACCGGCTTTTCGTACTCGACGCCGATGCGCCACGCGTCGCGGGGCTTGGCACCGTGATGAAACGTGGCCTCGAGCTCGTCGACGCCGGTGATCGGCGTCGTGTGATCGCTTGCGGAACCCACGGCAATTGTGCGCGGGAAGCTACAGCAGCTTGTGGCGCAATGCCACGGACTTGAACGGAAAAAAGGCCACGCCGCGGCGCGGCGGGGTGAGTTCGCTCACGAGTTCAGGGGCAACGCCGCGGCCGGCCGCAGCCGCCGCAGAACACGTGGCCGTCAGAAAAGCGCTGGCCGCAGTCGCCGCAGAAGCGTACCTCCGATGTCTCGCCAACGGTTTCGGCAACAGGCACGACCTTGTCCATCTCGTCCATTGCCGCAATCGCGCGACCTTCGTAGTCCGTGCGCAGCACCCGGTAGTCGTCGTTGCTAAGTTTTCCCGTGGCCAGGTCGAAGTCGGCTTCGCTGATGGCCAGTACGGCAACGGCTTTTTCCCTTGCCCAAAGCTCGGTGGCGGGCATTGCGCCGGAGGCGGCGGCGACGGCCTCGTCGTGACCGAGCAGGGGCACGGCCACGAAGACCGCGACCGCGAGCACGAGAAGAATGGCCAGCACCGGCGTCATCGCTTGAGGTCCTCGACTTCTTCCTGGAGACGCGCGAGGCGCTCATCGGTGGGCGCGGACGGCGGCGGCGTGGCGGAGGCCGGCGGCCCTTCGGCGGCCCTGCGCCGCAGGAACAGCATCATCAGCGAGCCTGCGACGAAGATCGCCAGGTAAGGCATGATCCACGCGAGGCGGTTGAAACCTTCGGCCACCGGTGATGACAGCACCTTCTCGCCGTACTCGGCCTTGTAGCGCGCAAGGATGGCCTCGCCGGTCTCGCCGCGGGCGAGCGAGTCTGCGATGTCCTTGCGGGCCGGAACCGCGAAGCTGCACTCGAGGTGGTTGCAGGCGGCGACAGTAAGGCCGCAGCCGCACTGGCACGTCAGGCCTTCCTCGATCTCGTGCTGGCCGAGCGGGGGATCGGCGTGCAGCAGCGGACGCGCGGTGAAAAGGACGACAGTGCCGAGCACGAGCGCGCCCAGCAGCGGTTTGAGGCGCATCAGAGTGCCTGGCTGCGGGCCACCGCGGCCGCTTCGCGCGCCCTTTCGCGGGCTACCGAACGCCGCACGGGGAACACGGCGATGCCGGTGCCGAGCACGAGCACCGCGCCCCCGAACCACAGCCACCAGACCAGCGGATTGACGTAGGCCTGGAACGTGAACGAGCCGTTCTTGTCGAAGCTGCCGAGCACGACGTAGAGGTCGTCCTTCATCGTCGAGCGGAAAGCGACCTCGGTGGCCGGCTGCTCGGGACGCTTGTAGAAGCGCTTCTCGGGCTCCAGCGTCGTGATCTTCTGGCCGTTCTCGAAGACGTCGACGGTCGCGATCATGCGCGCGACGTGCGCGTCCTCTTCGCTGCGGGAGTCGACGTAACGCAGCGTGTAATCGCCGACGCTGAACTCCTCGCCCTTCTTGACGGTGTGCAGCTCCTCGACGCGGTAGACCGAGGACATCGTGACGCCGAGGAACATGCAGACGACGCCGACGTGGACGACGTACCCGCCGTAGCGGCGCTGGTTCTTGCGCAGCAGGCCGGCCAGCGCCTGCCGGTAGGTCTCTCCGACCATCGCCATGCGTGCGCGGGCGCCGCTGTGGAATTCGCTCGCCACCGTATGCAGCACGAACGTCGAGAACGACACGACGAGCACGGCGGACAGGGATCGCATGCCGAACGCGAACGCCGCGGCGCCGGCGACGATGCCGAACAGTACCGGGGCCAGGAACGTTTCCGTCAGGTGGCGCAGCGTCGCACGCCGCCAGGCGATCAGCGGCCCGATTCCCATGAGCAGCAGCAGCGCGACGCCGAGCGGCGCGTTGACGCGGTTGAAGAACGGAGGGCCGACGGTGATCTTCACGCCGCGCACCCACTCCGAAAGGACCGGGAAGATCGTGCCCCACAGGGTTGAGAACGCGATGCCGACCAGTAGCAGGTTGTTGAACAGGAAGGCCGATTCGCGAGACAGCAGGCTGTCGAGCTTGTGGCGGGGCTTGAGCATGTCCAGGCGCCAGATCAGCAGCGAGACCGAACCCGCGACGATGAAGGCGAGGAACCACATGAAGTAGGGCCCCAGGCCGGACTGCGTGAACGAATGGACCGACGAGATGACGCCGGACCGCGTCAGGAACGTGCCGAAGATCGTCAGCGAGAACGTGACGATGATCAGCGTCAGGTTCCAGACCTTCAGCATGTCCTTGCGCTCCTGGATCATCACGGAGTGCAGGTAGGCGGTGCCGGTCAGCCACGGCATGAATGCCGCGTTTTCGACCGGATCCCAGGCCCAGTAGCCGCCCCAGCCGAGCACTTCGTACGCCCAGCGCGCGCCGAACAGGTTGCCGAGGGAAAGAAAGAACCACGCCGTCAGGCACCAGCGCCGGGAGGTGCGGATCCACAGGTCGTCCAGGCGCCCGGTGGCCAGCGCGGCGATCGCGAAGCTGAACGGGATCGTCCAGCTCACGTAGCCGAGGTACAGCGACGGCGGATGGATCTGCATCCAGTAGTTCTGCAGCAGCGGGTTGAGGTCGGTGCCTTCGGCCGGAACGTAGGGCAGCAGCGCGAACGGCGGCGTGATGAACGCGAGGAGCGAGAGGAAAAATGCCGCCACCGTGCAGCTCGTCGCCGTGACGTACGGCATCAGCGCGCGGTTGCGCTCGCGGTTCTGGAACTGGGTCAACGAGATGAACGTCGTCAGCAGCATCACCCAGAACAGCAGGGACCCTTCCATGCCGCCCCAAAGGGACGTGATCTTGTACTTGAGCGGAAGCGTCGTGCTGCTGTACTCGGTGACGTAGCGCAGGCGGAAATCGCTCGTCAGCAACGCGTGGACCATCACCGCGACTGCGACCAGGACAAGCCCCCACGTCGCGTACGCCGCGTGCGAGCCGCTTGCGATGAAGGTGCGACGGTTGGTCCTGGCGCCGTAGATCGACGCGATGATTGCGTAAAGGCAGGTGGCAAGAGCGAGGTCGATCGCGAGGTTGCCGAGCTGGATCAAGAAGTTTTCCCCCCGCCGGCGCCGTTGCCCTGGTCGTAGCCCGGGGCAGTGCCGCCGTCCTTGGCCTGGTACTTGGACGGACAGCTCGTCAGCACCGCGCGTGCCTCGAAGGGAGTGGCGTCGCTGAAAGGGCCTTCGACGACGACGTTGCGATCCTCGGCGAACATGTCCGGCAGCAGGCCCGCGAAGTGGACCTTCACCTCGCCGGGGATTCCGGCCATGTCGACCATCGTGAACAGCAGCTCGCGCTTTTCGGCGTTCCAGACCATCGAGCCCGGGGCAACCTTGCCGGCGATCCGGACCGTCGAGTTCGCGTACGCGTTCCCCGAACCGAGGAACTCGGAGACGGTGATCATGTACATCTTGGTCTGGTCGACCGCGGTCCAGACGAGGAAACCGACGGTGCCGACGATGATCGCGATGCCGACGAGGAATTTAAGCTGGCGTCCCATGGATATAGCTACCGCAAAGCCAAGTGAGCCTACTGCGGCGTCTTCCCGCGGACAACTGTCGAATTTGCCGCCGCAAGCCCGCGGCAACGCTGCCGCCGCTGCGTCAGCGCCGTCTCTTGTGGTCGTCGTCGTCGTGCAGGTCGGCTTCCAGCTCTTCGTCGGAGGCCGCCTCTCCGGGAATCGCGTAACTCCCGTCGAGCCAGCGGGAGAGATCGACGAGCTTGCAGCGCTCGGAGCAGAACGGGCACCAGCGGCTGCCCTGGGGGACTGCCGTCTTGCAGGTAGGGCACCTCATTCGCTGAATCGTAGGTATGGTAGTGGCGCCGGTCCAGTCCCGGGCCGCGCGAAGATTCGCGACAAAAGGCGACCGGCGTCCGCCCCGTCAACGCTTGCGACCCGGGCGGCTGCCGTAATCGCCGAAGGGGTCGTCTCTTTCGCGGACGGCCTGGCGAAAGCCGACATCGCCGGCGCGGGTGACGAAATCGAGGCCTTCCTGGGTGTGGCGTGCGATGCCGTCGAACAGCACGCCGAGGGTGCGCGTGGACGCCATTCCCATGTTCTCGGCTGTCTGGTTGCAGAGCAGCTTGAGCATCACGAGCTGGCTGGTCGGCACCTGCGCCATGCGCTCGGCGAACGCCGTCGCGTGCTCGAGCAGGCGGTCGTCGGCGATGGTCTCGAGGATGAGGCCGATGGAAGCGGCGGTCGTTGCGGGAATCTCGTCGCCGGTGAGCAGATAGCGCTTGGCCTTCTCGAGACCCATTCGGTAGACCCACATCGCGGTCGTCGGCGTGCCCCAGACTCTTGCCGGAGGATAACCGAAGGATGCGCCTTCGGCGGCGATGATGATGTCGGCGCACAGCACCATGTCGGTGCCGCCGCCGACGCACCAGCCCTGCACTGCTGCGATCGTCGGCTTTCGCGAGTACCAGAGCTTCATGTAGGTCTCGACGAAGCGGCCCATCATCCGCAGGTCGCCGACCGAATCCCACGCTTTTCGCTTCCCCTCGCCGGCCTCGCGGTCTTCGCGCGCCTGGCCGACGGTCGACCAGTCCAGGCCGTAGCCGGCGCAGAAAGCCGGGCCTTCGGCGCGAAGCAGGACCACGTGGACGTCGTCGTCGCGCTCCATGGCATCGATGGCGGCGGCAAGCTCGTCGCGCAGCGCAGGCGTGATCGTGTTGTACTCGGCGTCCCGTGTCAGGACGATGTGGCCGACGCCGCTTCGTACTTCGGTCCGGAGCGTGGTCGCCGTGGCGGTAGACTGCATGAAGAAGCCTCCGTGCGCTCGCGCCCTGCCGGCATGGCTGCGGGATCCGGCGCGGCAAAATGGGAAAGAAGGGAGCGGGTGACCGGGCTCGAACCGGCGACGTCCAGCTTGGGAAGCTGGCATTCTACCACTGAATTACACCCGCTCGCGGTGCGGGATCATGGGCGAGGTGCCGGCGCGGGTCAATCGGCCGCGCCTGCCTGCAGGCGCGCAAGTCGGCCGCGCCGGCTCGCAGGCGCGCAAGTCGGCCGCGCCTGCCTGCGGGCGCGCAAGTCGGCCGCGCCTGCTCGCAGGCGCACAAGCCGGCCGCGCCGGTGCGCAGGCGCGCAAGTCCGCGATGCCGTAGCTCGGCGGCGTGTTCCACCTTTTCCGGCCTTCTGGTAGACGGCGGGGATGGACGGGCGGCCGACCTGGGACGAATATTTCATGACGATCACTCGCGAGGTCGCCGAGAGGTCGACCTGCCTGCGTGCGAAGGTCGGCGCCGTCATCGTTCGCGAGCGCAATATCCTGGCCACGGGTTACAACGGCGCGCCGGCCGGCATGCCGCACTGCCTCGACGTCGGCTGCGAGATCTACGAGTCGCGCAATCCCGGAGGCGAGGTCGTGCAGAACTGTTTCCGCACGATCCATGCCGAGATCAACGCGATCGCCCAGGCCGCCCGCCAGGGTACGGCGATCCGCGAAGCCGACATCTACGTGACGCACACTCCGTGCGTCCACTGCTTCAAGACCATCGTCAACACCGGCATCCGCCGCGTATTCTACGAGAAGCCGTACAAGCTCGAGACGATCGCCGAACTGCGCGAGCGCGCCGGCGTCGAACTGCTGCAGGTCGCGATCCCCGTGCGGGCCTGATTTGCGCGGCCCGCTAGAGGCCGAGCAGGCGCTTGAGTTCGGCTCCGGTGTGAGATTCGGGGCACCCGGCGACGTCGAGCGGCGTTCCCGCGACGACGACGCGACCACCCTTGTCGCCGCCTTCGGGGCCGAGGTCGATGACCCAGTCGGCGTGGGCGATGAAGTCGGTGTGGTGCTCGACGACGAGCACCGAATGTCCGCGTGCAACCAGTCCGTCGAGCACCCCGATCAGCGTGTGGATGTCCTGAAGGTGCAGCCCGGTCGTCGGTTCGTCGAAGATGAACAGGGAGCCGCGACCGCGCTTTTCTTCGACGAGGAAGCCGGCGAGCTTGAGGCGCTGCGCCTCGCCGCCCGAAAGCGTGGACGTGGACTGGCCGAGCGTGAGGTAACCGAGGCCTACGGAACGCAGGCACTGCAGCCTGGTGGCGATCGCACTCCGGTCGGCAAAAAACTCGGCGGCCTCATCGACCGTCATCGCGAGCACTTCGTTGATGTTGCGTTCGCGGTAGCGCACCTCGAGCACGGTGGGCTTGAAGCGGCGGCCACCGCATTCGTCGCAGGGCACGTCGATATCGGCCATGAAGTGCATTTCCAGCGTCGTGATGCCGGTGCCCTGGCAATGTTCGCAGCGCCCGCCCGCAGTATTGAACGAAAATGCCCCGGCCGTGATCTTCGCGCGACGCGCCTGAGGCGTGGCGGCGAACAACTTGCGGATTTCGTCGTACGCCTTGAGGTAAGTGGCGGGGTTCGAGCGCGCCGAACGGCCGATGGCCGCCTGGCTCATCATCATCACGTCGTCGAGCTTCTCGAAGCCGTCGATGCCGGCGACCTTCCCGGCGTCGTGCCCGCCTAGCCCCTTTCGCAGCAGCCAGTTTTCGTGAAGCACCTGCTCGACGAGCGTGGACTTGCCCGATCCCGACACGCCCGTGACGCAGACGAAGCGGCCGAGGGGGATCTCGACGCGATCGATGTCGAGGTTGTTCTCGGCTGCTCCGCGGATCACCACTGCTCCGCGTTCGAAACCCTTGGCCGCGCGTTTTTCCTGGCGGTGGACGGTGCGGATCAGCAGCAGGCGGCCGGTGGCGGTCTGTCGGCCCGGAAGACCGGAGGCTTTCCCCTCGTAAAGGACGTTGCCGCCGCCCGCGCCGCCGCCAGGCCCGAGGTCGACGACGTGGTCGGCGCCTTCGATGATCGTCGGGTCGTGCTCGACGAGCACGACCGTGTTGCCGATTTTCGTCAGGTGTCGAAGCACCTTGAGCAGGCGGCGACCGTCGCGCGGATGCAGGCCGACGGTGGGCTCGTCCAGTGCGTACAACGTGTCGGTCAGTGCGCTTCCGAGCGCGGAAGCCAGGTGGATACGCTGGGCTTCGCCTCCCGACAGCGTGCGCGCCTGGCGGTCGAGCGTCAGGTAGCCGAGTCCCACTTCCTCGAGGTAGCCGAGGCGCGAGCGCAGCTCCCTCAGCACCGACTCGGTGCGGGCCAGCGCGGTGGCGTCCAGCTGGAGGCGCGACAGGAAGCGCACCAGGCGAGCGATCGGCAGCGCCGATAGCTCGGCAATGTTCTTGCCGCCGACGTGAACACTGAGCGCTTCGCGTTTGAGTCGCGCGCCGCTGCACAGCGAGCAGGTGCGGTAGCTGCGGTAGCGGGCGAGCAGGATGCGGACGTGGGTCTTGTAGCGCCTCTCCTCGAGCCAGCGGAAAAATCCGGCGACGCCGGGGCTTCGCTTGTCGCCCTCGAAGATCCACTGCCTGTCCTCGTCGGCCAGCTGGGAGAACGAGATTTGCGTCGAGATGCCGCGCCTTTCGGCGGCCTGCAGGAATTTCTGCTGAAAATCGACGTAAGCCGGCGTGCTCCACGGCGCGATCGCGCCGTCGCGCAGCGACAGGCGCTTGTTCGGCACCACCTTGTCGCGGTCGATGTCGACGACGCGGCCGAACCCTTCGCAGCGCGGGCAGGCGCCGAGCGGATTGTTGAAACCGAAAAGGTGCGGAGTGGGCGGCGCGTGCTCGCGGCCGCAGCTGCGGCACGCGAGCCTGGTCGTGAACGTGACTTCCTCGGCGCCGCCGTCCAGGAAAATGGCGCGTGCGGTGCCGGCGCCGATCTGGAACGCGCGCGACATCGCCTCGGAGGTTCGCGTTGCGCGCTCCGGCGTGATCGCGAGGCGGTCGACGACGACATCGACGCGTCCGGCTTCGAGAACGGACTTGTCCGCTTCCTCCAGGAGCGTCGCCTGGCCGGCGACCATCACTCGGCCGTAGCCCTGGCGCTGCAGCGTCTGGCGCGCTTCGTCCGGGTCCATGCCGTGGAAATCCACCGACGCGGTGATCGCGACGCGGCGTCCCGCGTGGCCTGCAGCAAGATCGTCGGCGGCCGAGGTCGCGGTGTCCGCATGGACTTCTCCGCCGCAGTCGCTGCAGCGCACGACTCCGGCGTGGGTCAGCAGCAGGCGCAGGTAATCGTGGATTTCGGTGACGGTTCCGACGGTGGAACGCGCGTTCTTGATCGCGTTCTTCTGCTCCAGGGCCAGCGCCGGTGGAATGTCGCTGATCGAGTCGACATCCGGCCTCTGCATCTGCTCGAGGAAAAGCCTGGCGTACGTGGACAGGGACTGGACGTAGCGGCGCTGGCCCTCGGCGTAGAGAGTGTCGAATACCAGCGACGATTTTCCCGAGCCGGATACGCCGGTGACGACGGAGATCTTGCGCGCGGGGAACTGGCAGTCGATTCCCTTCAGGTTGTGGGTCCTGGCCCCGCTGATTTTGATGGCGCGTTTCAAGTCCGGCGTCTTTCCAGGCCTGGATTCCCGCGGGCCGTCCTGTCGAGTTCAGGCGCAGTCCGTCTGCCGCGGACGCCTGCCCCCTTGCAGGCCTCCGGCCCGAGGCCAACTTGCGAGGCTATCACAGAGCCGGGAACCGGCAACGGGAGTGCCGGCCGCCGATACGGGATCAAAGCGCGCTCTGCTACCGGCACACGGGAGCAGCATCTGCGCTTTGCGGCGTGCCGCGGTGCGGGCATGCTCGTCTCGTGAAGCGGACTGCCCGGGAGCATGCGAACCAGACGCCGTCCCACCAAGCTCAGGCCGCGCTGGACGCGCAAGCCGTGCTGGTCCCCCTGCCATGGCGCAGCGTGCCAGCCCTGGTCTGCGGCTTCGGCAGCCGCAGTGCCGCGCCGCCGCCGGGCACCATCCTTCTGGAGGAGCAGCTTCACGGAACTGCCGTCATCGATCCCGAAGGACTGGCTGCGCGCATCGATTCCCGCGACGGCCTGCCGCTAGTCGATGCCCGCGGCGACGCGTTGATAGCGCGGCGCGGCGGCATGGTCGTCGGCGTGCGCACTGCCGACTGCGTGCCGCTGTTGCTGGTCGCGACGTCGCAGCGCTGGGCTGCCGCGGTGCACGCGGGATGGAGAGGGACGCTGGCCGGGATCGCAGCGAAGGCGGTCGAGGCGGCGAAGGCCGGCGGCATCGAGCCGCGCGACCTCGCGGCTGCGCTCGGACCGAGCATCGGGCCTTGCTGCTACGAAGTTTCGACCGAGCTGGCCGCGAGTTTTCGCGATGCCGGATTGCCGGTCGTCGCTGCGACGCAGTCCGGCAAACCTCACCTCGACCTGAGAGCGGCCAACCGATTGCTGCTCGAGCGCAGCGGCGTTGGCGCCGCGAACATCTTCGATGCGGCCCCGTGCACGCGCTGCGCGAGCGACGTCTACCACTCGTTCCGGGCCGATCCCTCTGCCGGTGGCCGCCAGATCAGCTGGATCGGCTGGGCCTGAGCGCCGGCCCGAACGCGCGTTCGGGATCCTTGACCGCGTCGATCACCGTGCGGGCCATCATGGCGCCCTGGTAACCGTCGATGATTCGATGATCGAACGTCGCACCGATGTTGAGCACCGGTGCGGCGATGACCTTGCCGTGCTCGACGATCGGCCTGTCGGTGATCTGGCCGACCAGCAGCACGATCGGCGAGCGGCTGATCGGTACCAGCGGCGCCAGCCCGTTGTGCAGCCCGAATCCGCCGACGTTGGAAACCATCGCGCTTCCGAACTGGTCGTACGCGATGCCGAAGCGTTCGAGATCGAGTCTCAGGTCGAAAGTGAGAAAGCTCATCAGGCGCAGCAGCGGTCGCAGAAGAAAATCCGGAATGCGTCCGAGTGCTTGTTTCGTCGCTTCGGATCCGCGGTCGCGTCCTGCGCGGACGGCCGCCGCTGCGGCGGTGAGCTCGTCGGCGACTTCGGCGGGAGACTTGCGATTGGCGTGACGGATTTTGACTCCGGACAGATCGCGGCCTTCGTCGGTGGCCACCTGGCAGTAGATGTCGATAGAATCGCGGACCCAGACCTGCCCGCGCGCGATCATCGCGTTGGAATCGGGAGTCTCGGCGATCGCTTTCGCGATGGCCTTGACGACGAGGTGGGTGGCGGTGACGCGAGCGCCACCATCGGGGGAAGAATTGAGCGCCGCGAGGTACTCGAGGCTGCGACGCATGTCGACTTCGAGCACACCGTAAACGGTGGGATCGGCCGGCGTTTTCCAGACGTGGACGGCCAGGCGCCGCCACGACGAGAGCCGGTCGGCCCGGCGGAACTGGGGACGGTCGTCGGCCATCGGCAAATCGCGGGTGGGATCGCGAGCGGCGTGGTGTATAAGAGCCGGGCCGACTTCGGAAGCGGCGGCCGCCGGTCTTCCCCGTGTCGGCGCAGAGGTGCGAACATGCCAAGCGAAAAAAGCCCTGTCAGGCGCAACCGTATCAAAGGCCACGCTGCGGCGGCGGTCGCTTGCGCCGCATTGTTTTTTGCCCCGTGTGCCATCGCCGCGGGCGATGCCAACGGCATGTACGCGGCCGACGAGGATCACCCGCTCAAGATCGCCTATTACTTTCTGGATCCGGTCGGCCGCGCCCTCCAGTACGCCGTGACGGACCCTATGGCGCGGCTGGCCGCCTCGGTGGCGCCGTACTGGCACATCGACACGAAGGGATTCAACGGCTGTTCCCGCGAGAGACCGGCGCGCTCCTGCGCTGCGGTCATCAAGTAGGCATCCGGCCAGCGCGGCCGGCGGCGCGCCGCCCGCCGCGGATTTCGTAAACGTGTGAATGAGCGGCGCTCGGCGCCGCGCCGCTCACGAAAGAATTTCGAGCCTCGCCAGGTGCGCGACGAGCTTCTTCAGCCCGAAGCGCTGGAACTGCACGATCAACTTCTCGCTTTCGCCGGTGCCGTCGGATTCGCGCACGGTGCCGGTGCCGAACATCGGGTGCACGACGCGCATTCCCGGCTTGTAGAGGCCGCGGGAAACCCGCGGCGCAGCCGGCGCCGTGGATGCGGCGGACCGCGTGGGCCCGGGCGCCGCTCGCCGCACGGGCGCCGGGGAGCCGGCGCCGTCGTCGCGCTGCCAGCCGCCGCCCCATCCGTCGTCGAAGCCTTGCGACGGCCGGTCGCGCACCGCGAGCGGCTCGGCGTGCTCGAGAGTGCTGCGCTCGTGCACGACGAGGTTCTGCGGGATCTCGTCGAGGAAACGCGACGCGAAGTTGTACTGCATCGTGCCGAACACGTGGCGGCGCCGGGCCCGCGTGAGCACGAGGCGCGATCTCGCGCGCGTGATGCCGACGTAACAGAGGCGCCTCTCCTCCTCGATGCCGCGCTCGTCGTCGCCGACCGAACGCGAATGCGGGAACACGCCTTCCTCCATCCCGATGAGGAAGACCTGCGCGTATTCGAGGCCCTTGGAATTGTGCACCGTCATCAGCGTGACGGCCTGCTCGCGGCTCTCGTAGCTGTCGACGTCGGACGCGAGCGCGAGCCTCTCGAGGAACGCGACCAGAGGCGACGGAACGTCGGGCGACGCCGCTGGATCGAACTCCTCGTCGAAGATCTGCGCGACGCTGACGAGCTCCTGCACGTTCTCGATCCTGCCGGCCGGATCGTCGTCGGGCCGGCCTTCGAGAAACGCCGCGTAGCCGGTGTCGTCGAGGATCCTCAGCAGTAGCGGCGCAACTCCCTCGAAGACGCCGTCGATCCACCCGCGCACCACTGCGCGGAACTCGATGAGCCGCGATCTGGCCGCCGTCGGAAGCGTCGCCAGGAACGCATCGTCGCAGACGACGCTCCACGCGGGACGGCCCATGTCCGCGGCCCTCGTGAGCAGCCGCTGCCACGTCGTCGCGCCGATCCCGCGCGTCGGCACGTTGATGATGCGCTCGAGGCTGAGGTCGTCGGCCGGATTGTTGACGAAGCGCAGGTACGCGATGAGGTCGCGCACCTCGCGGCGTTCGTAGAAGCGCGTCGCGCCGACGATCACGTACGGGATGCGGGCGCGCACCAACTCTTCCTCGATCGCGCGCGACTGGGCGTTGGTGCGGTAGAACACCGCCGCGCCGCCGCGCGCGTTGCCGAGTGCGGCAAGGCCGGAGACGACGTACCGCGCCTCGTCCCTCTCGTCGGTGGCGTGGAACACCGTGATGCGGGCGCCGGGCTCGGCGTCGGTCCACATCGTCTTCGGGTGGCGGCTGCCGTTGTTCGAGATCACCGCGGCGGCGGCATCGATGATGTTGCGCGTCGAGCGGTAGTTCTGCTCGAGGCGCACGACGTGGGCGCCCGGGAAGTCGCGCTCGAACTCGAGGATGTTGCGCGGGTCGGCGCCGCGCCACGCGTAGATCGACTGGTCGTCGTCGCCGACCACGCAAAGGTTGCGATGATGGGCCGCGAGCATGCCGACCATCAGGTACTGGGCGTGGTTGGTGTCCTGGTACTCGTCGACGTGCAGGAAGCGGATCGAGCGCTGGTAACGCTCGAGCAGCTCCGGGTGGCTGCGGAAAAGCCGCAGCACGCCGACGATGAGATCGCCGAAATCGACGGCCCCCATTGCGCCAAGCCTGTTCTGGTAGGTCGCGTAAAGCGTCGCGGCGTCGACTTCGAGCGGTGAGGAAGCGCGCGACGCCTGGTCGGACGGCGAGCGCGCCTCGTTCTTGGCCGCGTCGATGAAGGAGCGGACGAACTCGGGCCTGACGCGGCCTTCGGCGAAGCCGGAGGATGCCACGATGTCCTTGATCAGCCGCACCTGGTCGTCGGTGTCGAGGATCGAGAAAGACGAGGGATAACCCAGCAGGCTCCCGTGACGGCGGAGCAGCCGCGCGCCGATGCCGTGGAAAGTGCCGACCCACAGCTCGTCGGCTGCACGCCCGACCATTGCACGGCAGCGCTCGACGAGCTCGCGGGCGGCCTTGTTCGTGAACGTGACGGCGAGAATTTCGTTCGGGAACGCGCGCTCCTGTTCGAGCAGGCGCGCGATGCGGTGCACGAGCACGCGCGTCTTGCCGCTGCCTGCCCCGGCGAGCACGAGGAGAGGACCGTCGTCGTGGCTCACCGCTTCGAGTTGACTTGCGTTGAGAGTCATCGGGGAAACTGGGATGGTGCCCGAGCACAGGCGGACGGGCAACCGCGCTGCCTGCACGGCGACACGCTGGTGGGACACTACGACCGCAAGGATTTCACGTATCGCGAAGCCCGCAAGGCCGGCCTTCGGTCGCGTGCGGGCATCAAGCTCGAAGACCTCGATTCACGCTTCCGCTTGCTGTTCGCGGGCGGGCGCGTCGTCGACCTCGGCTGCTGGCCGGGGGCATGGCTGCAGGTTGCTTCGAAGAAAGTGGGCGCGCACGGTGTCGTCGTCGGGGTCGATCTCGTCGCGGTCGAGCCACTCGGCCTGGACAACGTCACGACCGTCATCGGTGACATCTGCGATGCAGACGTGCAGCGCCGCGTGCTCGAGGCGGCAGGCAGCGAAGTTGACGTCGTGCTGTCCGACCTGGCGCCGAAGCTCACCGGCATCCGTGCCACGGACGCGGCACGCGAAGAGGCGCTCGTCGAGGTGGCCGTCGAATTTGCGCAGTCGGCGCTGCGCGACGGAGGGCGGCTTCTCGTCAAGTTGTTTTCCGGAATCGAGCAGAGGATGACGCAGGAGCTGCGCGAGCGCTTCGGCAGCGTCACAGCGTGGCGCCCTCCGTCGACGCGCAAAGGCTCTTCGGAGATTTACGTGGTGGCCGGCGCTGCGCGAGCCCGCGGGGCCGCCAGTGCCGTCGTCAGGGAGGAATCGCGATGAGACACGCCAGGGAAGCGGCCATGCTGGTTTTGCTGTCGTGGCTGGCGGCCGCCGTCGTGCCGGCTTCGGCGGCCGATGCCCCGGCACCGCGGGTGATTCGCGCATCGGGAGAAGGCGCGGTGCAAGTGACGCCCGACCGCGCGAGGATTGCGATCTCGGTGGTGAGCCGTGCCGCGACGGCGCGCGAGGCCACCGAGGCCAACGCGCGTACGAGCAAGGTGGTGCTCGACAAGCTGAAGGCCGCCGTCCACGCACCGGGCGAAGTGCGCACCGGCGGTTACGACCTTTCGACCGTGATGGACTTCAACAACCAGAACAACGGCCGCGGCCCTACCCTCATCGGCTACATCGCGACCAACCGCCTGTCGATTGTCAGCGCGGACCTTGCCGGCGTCGGCGACCTGATCGATTCGGCGGTCGGCGCCGGCGCCAACCAGGTCGACTCGATCGGCTTTTTCCTCGCGGACCAGTCGCAGGCCGGGCGCGAGGCCCTTCTCGAGGCCGGGCACCAGGCCCGGGCCGAAGCCGAAGCGATCGCCGCGAGCCTCGGAGTTTCGGTCGGCAACCTGCTCGAGGCCTCGAGCACCATGGCGCCGGCGATGCCCACGCCGGTCTCGCGCATGATGGCCGCCGACGTTGCTGGTGCGCCGTCGACCGAAGTAGTGCCCGGAACCCTCGAAGTGCACGCAGGCGTCGCGGCGACCTTCGAAATCCGCTGATCCGGCGCCGCGCATTCCCGATGCCGGGGAGCGCGTGCGACCGCCGGGGGAAACGCTTGCGTGCTCCGGTGGCAAGGCCGATAGTGCTGCGCTTGCGCCCCTTGGCGCCGCCCGCGGCGCCTCGCGCGAGGCCCGACCATGAGCGAGAGCGCCAACGAAAAATCTCCGTTCGACAAGAACCTGAAAAGCCTGCTCGACGCGGCGCGCATGTTCGAGAGGGAAGCCTCGCTGCTGCTCGACCGCTTCGGATTCGATACCGATACCGTCGGGCGCCTGCTCGATTCCGTGGGGACGCTCTCGGCCGAGGCGGTGCGACCCATCGCTGCCGCGCTCGGCATCGCCGACGCGGCGGCAGTCGAGGCACTGGCGCGTGACGTCCGGGCCCTTTTGCAGAGCGATGCCCGCGTGCGCCGCGAACAGGCCGCCGCCGCCGAGCGCCTGGCCGAGCTGCTGGCTGCCGTCGAGGCCCTCGGCTCGACGACGGCCACCCTGGCCGACCTGCAGTCGCGCGCGGAAGAACGTCTGGTCGTGATCGCCGAAAGGACCGGGTCGATGGATGCCGTGCGCGAACAGCGCGAGAGGCTTGCCGAGCAGGTGGAAGCGCTGACGCGGAGAATCGACGAGCTGGAGCGTCGTTTTGCCGACGAGACTGGCCTCGGCAGCCCCGATCCGGACGAAAACGCTCCTGCAGGCGTGCGTCCCATGCGTCGCCAGGTCACGCGGGCCGTCAAGCCGACCACGACCTCATCGAAGATCCTCGAAGGGCTGCCCACCCTCGAACCGAAGATTCGCCCGGCCTGAGCCGGGACTCCAACACTGCGAGAGACCGTCCAGAATGAAACAATCCGTTGCGCTCCTCGTCGTCCCGCTCGCTCTGCTCGCCGCGTGCTCCAAGCAGGACACTGCGGCGCCTGCCGGCAACGCTGCGGCGCCGGCCGCTGCGGAGAAGCCGCAAGCCGAGCTCGCGAAAATCCCGATGCTGCCCGGCTACAAGTATTACGTCGGCGGTCCGCTGATGAAGCAGGACCCGTACGGCCACTTCCGCATCGGGGACTTTCTCGGCGAAGTGGAGCAACCGCCGAGCCGGGGAATGATCTTCGGTGCCAGGCGCGACGGCGACAAGATGGAATACCGCGTCTGGGGCAACGGGATCCTTCTCGGCGTGCACCGCGGCGTTTTCCGCGACGGAGTGTTCTGGCAGGACTACGCCGAGGGCTACCGCGACGGCAAACTGGTCGCACGTGAGAACGACGTCAACATCGACGAAGAGAAGCGTACCAAGGAAACGACCGAAGACATCGATCCTCAAACGGGAGAGGTGATCCGGACGAAGGTCCTGATGCTGAGCTACCTTCCGCCGAACCTGAAGCCCGACGGCGACATCGACGACGAGGATACCAACACGCCGCCGGACAAGGCGGCTGCACCGGCGCCGCCGCCGGCGGCAGCGCCGGCACCTGCGGCGGGAGACGCCGCGAAGTAGCATGCGCGTCGTCCCCGTCGACCAGCTCGCCGACAACTACGCGTATCTCGTCATCGACGAAGCGGCGCGCATCGCCGGTGTCGTCGACGTCGCCGAAGCCGTTCCCGTGCTGGAGGCCGCAAGGCGCGAAGGCGTCACCATCGTCGCGATCCTCTCGACGCACCATCATTTCGATCACGTCGGCGGCAACCAGGACTTGCTGGCGGCACTGCGGCCGAGCAGCGTCGAGGTCTACGGCTACGGGGGCGACCGCGAGCGCATCCCCGGCATCACGCGCGGGCTCGGCGACGGCGAGGAGCTTTCGATCGGTTCCCTTCGGGCAAGGGCGATCTTCATTCCCGCGCATACGCGTGGCCACATTGCGTACTATTTCGCGTCGGACGGCGTTGTCTTTACCGGTGACACGCTGTTTGCCGGCGGCTGCGGGCGTCTATTCGAAGGCGACGCGCCGCAGATGATGGCGTCGCTGTCACGCCTGGCCGGCCTGCCCGACGACACGCGCGTTTACTGCGGCCACGAATACACGGCGCGCAATCTCGAATTCGCCGCCGAGCTGGAGCCCGCCAACGACGCGCTCGTGCGGCGCCGTCGCGAGGTCGCCGACTTGAGGTCGGCCGGGCGCCCGACAGTGCCGTCGACGATCGCTCTCGAAAAACAGACGAATCCTTTCCTGCGCTGGACGAGCCCCGAGCTCGTCGCGTCCGTAAGGGCGCGGGAAGCAGGCATCGGCGGCGACGCCGCATCGATCTTCGCGGCCACGCGACGCCTCAAGGACAACTTCTGAGTCAGCGCCTGAGGCGGTAGACGCGCAGCGGCTTTCTCGTATGCGGATACAGCCGCACGACGCGAAGATCGTAACGCGCGGCTGCCCACTTCTCGAAAAGAACGCGCTGCGGCCCGGCCCAAAGCCTCGCGACCAGGATCAACGCGGGTTTGTCCCGGTCGAGGTCGTCGAGGATTCCCTGGAATCCGTTCTCGTGGTGGTCCGAGGCGAAGTCGTCGACGCCGAACCAGAGGTAAGGCCATTTCCATCCATTGCGGCGCCCAGTGTGGATGAAGAACTCCGGCACGCTGACGGCGACGACGGAGTCGGCTGGTGTCAGGCCGTCGGCAAGGGAGCGGAACTGGACCCTCTGGGTCGCGAAATCCACCGGCGGATGGAAGGTCGGGCGGTCATTCGGGATCGTCGCCAGCACCAGCACGATCACGGCAATCGAGGTCGCGGCAGCCGGCACGAGCAGAGTCGACAGCAAGGCGAAGAGCCCCGCTCCGAGCAGCGCCGCCACCATCGGCGCGAACAGCATTGCATCGGGCCAGGACTGGTAGCTGACGAACGTCATCGCGAGATAGATCGCCGCGCTGACGCTCATCGACAGTGGAAAACGCCACTGCGTCGCTTCGTCGCGCCGCAACGAGCGCAGCGCAAAGCCGGCGAGCGCTGCCGGTGCGAGCAGCAGCTCGACGTCGTTCCAGATTCCCGCCGTACGCACGAGGGCACGCACGGTGCCGAACACGGGCCGCGCCTTCTCGTGGATGTACGTGAAGTTGAACATCACCGCCTGCTCGAAGAAGTCGCGCAGCGCGCCGTGCGCCGCCAGCCACGACAGCAGCAGGACCGAAGGCAGCAGCGAGGTGGCGCCGATCGCGATCCAGCGAAGCAGTCCGCGCTCGCCGCCGCGAAGCAGCGACACCCACGCGCCGACGAGGAACGCGAGGCCGGGCTGCCAGCAGAGCACCGAGCAGCCGCCCCATAGCGACGCTGCCAGCGCCGACCCGTTTTCGGCAGCGAGCATCGATGCCAGCCCGAACACGATCGTGACGATCTTCGGCAGGCAGCCCTGCAGCGCTGCGATGACCCACTCGTTGAACGTCAGCAGTGCCACCGCGCTGGCAAGAGCGGCGCCGCGCGGCATCGACTTGCGGCACAATCGATACAGAAGCACAGGGCCGAGCGCGCCGAGTGCAAGGAATAGTGCATGCGCCGCCAGGACCGGCTCGATCCCGAGAAGCGAGCCAGCCATCGCGCCGGCCGCGCCGACAAAAGCGCCCCCGGGGGTCTTGTGAAGGAAGATGTCGCGATACGGGACCAGGCCCTGCGCGACCTGCAGGGCCATGTAGTCCCAGGTAGCCGCATCGAGCAGCACCGGCCGCGTCCACGGCGAGAACGCGGCAAAATAGGCGCAACCGGCGACGAAAATCGCGGCAGACAGGAAAAAATCAGTGCGGCGCGACGGCAAGAGCGATTCCGCGTGGCGAGCCGGGTCGGACGCTCCGGAGGCCGGCGCCGAGCATGCCGCCGCCGCGCCGCCGGCGAAAGCGCGCCGGCACCGAAAACGCGCCGCCGGCGGCGCGGAAAGCGCGCCGGCGGCGTCACCGAAAGCGCGCCGGCGGCGCGACGGAAAGCCCGCCGTGGCCCTGACGTTGCCCGCGTCGGACTAACGTCTAGAATCCGCCGGCCATGGCAATCATCCTCGGCCTGACCGGCGGCATCGGCTCGGGAAAATCCACGGTGGCGGAGATGCTGGCCGAGCGCGGCGCGCACGTGGTCGATGCGGACCGGGTAGCGCACGAAGTGTACGCGCCCGCCACGCTCGGGTTCGAGCGCATCGTCGAGCGTTTCGGCGAAGAGGTGGTCGGTGACGACGGCAACATCGACCGCCCGAGGCTCGGTGCCATCGTGTTCCGCGACTCCGAGGCGCTGGCCGACCTCAACCGCATCGTCCATCCGCTGGTGCGAGCCGAAGTTGCTTCCCGGGTCGGTGCGATCGTCGCCGACGATCCGGACGCCGTGATCGTCATCGAGGCGGCGCTGATGACCGAAACCGGATGGAGCGGAGGAGCCGGCCGCCTGTGGACGGTGATTTCCGATCCGGATGTCGTCATCGATCGGCTGGTTGCCATGCGGGACATGGAACCGGAAGAAATCGAACGTCGTGTCGGAGCCCAGGCCGACAACGACGCGAGGCGGCGCAGCGCGACCAGGGTGATCGAGAACAACGGCAGCCTGCTCGACCTCGAGGCCGAAGTGCAGGCGGCGTGGGCCGAGCTTCACGAAGAGCTCGGCAATGCGCGCTGACGCGCGTCCCTGGAAAACAGCGTGTCGTCCGTCGTCGGCGTCATCCACGAGCTTTGCGCGCGCCATGCACCGCGCACGGCGCTGGTCGATCTGGCATGGGACGACACCGGCGGGCAGTGGCAGCGCGGCGCATCGATCACCTATGGTGCGCTTCACGAGAATACACTGAGGCTGGCGGATGCGCTGGCGCAGCGATCGGTCGGCGCCGGCCGGCGCGTTGCGGTACTGCTCGACAACAGCGTCGAGCTCGTCGTCAGCGAGTGGGCTTGCCTGGTATCGGGCCTGGTCTGGGTAGCGCTGAACGTCCGCTCGTCGGCCGCCGAGCATGCGGCCATTTTGCGCGACTGCTCTCCGTCGGTCGTCATCGTCGCGCCGCGCTACCGCGATCGCATCGATCCCGGCGCGCTGCCCGCGGCATGCGTGGTCGTTGAAACCGGCGGCGCCGGCGACTGGCAGACGCTGCTCGCTTCGGGCCGGCCTCAGCTTCCGCCTCACGAGCCCGCCGAAGACGACCCGGTTCGCCTCCGCTACACGTCCGGCACCGCAGGGCTTCCGAAAGGCGCGGTGCTGCCGCGGCGCTGCTACGACGCGTCGGTCGAAGTGGTCGGCGACGTGATCGGCCCGCTTCGCCCCGACGACGTGTTGGCGCAGGTTGCGCCGATGACGCACGCGGCCGGCGCGATGTGGCTGCCGCACGCAGTGGCAGGCGCCACGGCGCTGCTGGCCGATCGCTTCGACGCGAACGCGCTCGCGGGCCTGGTGCGCCGCGAGCGGGTGACGTCGATGTTCCTCGTTCCGACGATGCTGGTTCGCTTCCTCGAGGCGATCGGTGCGTCACCGCCGCCGCAGACTCTTCGCAGCATCGTCTACGGAGGCGCCGCGATGCCGGTGGATCGCCTGGAGCGCGGGCTCGAGCTGCTCGGCCCCGTATTCGTGCAGATCTACGGGCTCACCGAATCGAACTGGCCGGTGACGGCGCTGCGGCGCGAAGAGCATCTGGCCGGTCCAGATCCCGCGGCGCGGCGGCGGCGCCTCGCCAGCTGCGGCCGCGCCACCGCAGTCGGCGAGGTGCGCATCGTCGGCGACGACGGCACAGGCGCGCTGCCGGGCTGCCCCGGCGAAATGCTCGTGCGCGGCCGCAACACGATGCTCGGCTACTGGGGCAGGCAGCGAGGCGACGCCAAGGGCCTGGACGCCGACGGCTGGATGCACACCGGCGACGTCGCGGTGCGCGACGACGAAGGGTTCGTGACCATCGTCGACCGCCTGCACGACATGATCGTCAGCGGAGGATTCAACGTCTATCCGCGCGAGGTCGAAGACGCGTTGTCGAGCCATCCGTCGGTGCTCGAGGCGGCGGTGGTGGGGCGGCCCGATCCGGAATGGGGAGAGACAGTGCACGCGGTCGTCGTGCTCCGCGACGGCGCGAAACCCGACGAAGCTGCGCTCGCAAGGCACGTGGCCTCCAGGACGGCGCCGTTCAAGAAGCCGCGCAGCTTCGAGTTCGTCTCCGAGCTGCCGAAGAACGCCGCGGGAAAAGTGCTGAGGCGGGCCCTCAAAACGACGGCGCCCCCGGCCGTCTGACCGGGGGCGCCGCTGCGCTGCCCCAAAGGGCAGCCAATCGCGTTACTCGGTCGCTGCGGCCGGCCAGTCCAGACGCCCAGGGATGCGGTCCTTCAGCTTGCCCGGCGCGTAGCCGTCGTTGAAGTTGCAGGCTCCGCTGTCGGCGGCGCAGGTGTCGCCAGCGCAATCGGTGTCGGCGGTGCAGAAGCGGCCGAGGTTGGCGCCCGCCTGGCAGGTCTTGAGGGACTCGCACTCGGTACGCACGTCGATGTTGCTGGGCTGGGTGCCGGCAGGGCCAGCGACCGGTCCAAGCCACTGGAAGAACTTGTCGAACACTGCCTTGGTCTCCTCGGCGGTGAAGACGCAGTGTCCGAACGTGTCGATCCAGGTCTGCGTGAAGGCCTTGCCTCCGTCCGTCAGCGCGGTGTCGAATACGTGCGGGAACTCGGGGATCACGAGCCAGTCGTTGTCGCCGGCGATCGACAGGATCGGGTAGGAGACTTTCGCGCCCTTGCCCTTGGTGAAGACGGGATTGCTGTACTTGGCCAGCTGCTTTCGTCCCTTCCCCTGGGTCAGGCGCTGCACGCCGCCGCTGCAGGTGTTGCCCGCGCCGCAGTCGGAATCGAGACGGCAGTTGATCGTCGCGTCGTTGCTGCAGACCCGCGGCATGTTGTACTGCTGCGCGAGCATGTCGTCGTTGCCGATCGTCGAGTAATCGAGGCCCGCGTTGAAACCGATGCGGTTTCCCTTGAGGCGGTCCGGATCGAGGACGAAGTCGCCGAGCCCGATCGTCGCAAAGCCCAGCGCCGACTCGAGCTTCGTGTCGCCGGTGACTCCGCCGGTGTTGAAGTTCGTCATCGCGATGAACTGATTCATGTTCTGCGCCTGCTGCGCAGCGATCGTCGGATTACTGGAGGCCGCGAGGTTGCCGAAGCAGTTGTTGACTCTCAGCCCCACGGTGTTCGCGTCGGAGTCCGAGTTGCTCGAAGTGGCCTCGCCGACGTCGGGGGCGGACGCGAAGCGCGGCGACTTCGGCGCCGGGTCGGTTGCCGGCTGGTCGTCGCAGATGAAGTCGTAGATGAGGCGCACGTCCTGGGCGAGGTCCCAGGTCGGAAGTCCGCCGCCTTCGGCCGGGCACATCGGCACGGCGCCGTCGATCTTCAGCTTGAGGATCGCATCGGCGGTAACCGCACCACCGAGGGAGTGACCGGTGATGATCACGCGCTTCAGCTGGCTGCCGAAGGTCGGGTCTTTCTTGACGAAGGAGATGAGGTCCTTGATGTCCTTCGCCGATCCGAACACCGCCCAGCCGGTCTGGTGGTAGGTGCTGGCCGCGATGGCCTTGTGCATCGGCAGCAGGATCTGGTCGAGGCCGCCGTAGGTGATCTGGTTGCAGTAGTTCCCGGGGCAGTCGGAGTCCGCCTGGCAGGCCGCCCCACCGATGGCGCACGTCTGGTGACCACGGATGTGCTGCGGGTTGAGATCGAAGCCGTGGTTGTAGATCACGAGATCGCCGTCCCAGTTGGACGGGAACGTGACCCGGACGTATCCGCCGCTCCTGAGCGGCGTCGTCGGCGCGATCTGCGTGCAGTCGTAGCCGTCGGCCGTGTGGTTGGCGGGACAGGTCGGGAATGCGAGAGCGCCCACGGGCGCGGACGCCAGTGCGATCACGCCCGCCATGGCGAGCAGTCGAAGCTTCATGATGTTCCTCCTCCGAAGCGGTGGTCTGACCGGTTCGCGTAACACGCGCCGAAGGCGTGCGTCAATGCGGTTTTTCGAGCGTCCGGGCCGCTGGAACCTGTCTTCTACTGCGGCGCCGCCGCAGAGTCACCCTTGCGGATCCTCAGGCCGTTTGCCGCGCGACCAAGGACCAGCCCCGGCTCGGCTTCACGGGCCTTTCCCTCTGCCTTCCAGGCCTCCCCGGGATCGACCTTGAGGTAGTAGGCATTGGCCAGCGCGATCCAGCGGTCGGCATTGCCCGGCTCGAGGTCGGCGGCCGCACGCAACTCTCTGATGGCCCCGTCGAAGTCGGTAAGTTTCTCGAGGAGGTCGCCGTAGTCCCCATGGTTGCGGGCACTCGGGTCGGCCGCCGTGGCCGCTTTCATCTTCTCGAGTCCCTGCGCGAGGTCGCCGTTGGCGATGGCCGCGTCCGCCTGCTGGCGAAGAAGCACGCTGTCGACGGGCTCCCGCCCGGCGCCGTCGTGCGGCCTGGGAGCGGCGGGCGACGAAGGCGCGGCAGCGTGTGCGGTCGCGTCCTGGCGGGAGCTCTGCTGGATGGGCGGCGCGTCACCGGCTGGCGCGTCGCACGAACCGCCGCCGCAGGATGTCCGCGGCTGTTCTGCCGCGGTGCGCGGGCCCAGCAGCCAGGCCCCCGCCGCCACCGAAGCGACGAACACGATGGCGAGCGCCGTGCCGGTCTTCATCTGCGCGCCAGCGCGAGCTCGAGAAGCCGGTCGACCAGCTGCGGAGCGGGAAGTCCCGCTGCGGCCCACAGTCGGGGATACATGCTGATCGACGTGAACCCGGGAATCGTGTTGATCTCGTTCAGCAGCACCTGGCCCGTCTTCTTCTCGAGGAAGAAATCGATGCGAGCCATGCCGCGGCCGCCGATCAGCTCCCACGCAGCGAACGCGACCTCGTGCAGCCGCGAGAGCGCGTCGGACGGGATTTCGGTCGGAGCGCGCAGGCCGGCGCTGGTATCGACGTATTTGCTGTCGAAGTCGTAGATGCCGTCCGCCGGCAGGATTTCGCCGACCGGCGACAGTTCTCCAGGCTTGCTTCCGAGGATGCCGATCTCGATCTCGCGCGCTTCGCAGCCGCGCTCGACGAGCACGCGATCGTCGTGGCGACGGGCTTCGGCAAGCGCGGGCCCGAGCTCGGAAAGGTCGCGCACGCGCGAGACCCCGACCGAAGAGCCGAGATTGGCGGGCTTGACGTAACAGGGATAGCCGAACGCGCCCCGCACCTTGCGGTCGATGGCATCGCCGTCGCCGTCGCCGGCGGAGAAGAACTCGACCTGCGGGATGCCGGCGCCGGCGCAGAGCATTTTCATCGCCAGCTTGTCCATCGCGATCGCGCTCGCCGCCGGCCCGGCTCCGACGTACGGAACGCGGACGAGCTCGAGCAGGCCCTGCACGGTTCCGTCTTCTCCGTTGGGGCCGTGCAGGATCGGGAACACGACGTCGACGGGATCGGCGGCGGCGCCGAGGGCCGCTTCGTCGACCGACACGAGGCGCGTTGCAGCCCCCGTCCATACGAGCGCAACCGTCGCGGCGCCGGCGGCATCGAGCTCGAGGATCGCGCTGCGCGCTCTTTCGAGCTGCGCCTCGAAGCCGGCGCCTACGGTCCACAACCCCTGGCGAGTGATGCCGACGAGAGTGACGCGATGGCCAGCCTCGCGAAGCGCCGACAGCACCGTTGCGCCAGATCGCAGGGAGATCGGATGCTCGGCCGAGCGTCCTCCGACCAGCAGCAGAACGTGCAGAGCCTTCCGTGTCCCTCTCATCCCCTCACCGCCCTCAATGACCGGAAAAACCGAAGAAGTTCGGAATCACCCTGTTTAGCATGGGAACCGCGCCGGGTAACCCGAGCGGGTTGCGGCGGCGTTGGGCGAGGACGGCCGCTGCACGGTTGTAAGGTTTCATGGAGCCTCGGGGCGCAATTCCGAGTGGCTCGCAGCGTACCCGCCCGGGCGCTTGGCTGGCCCGAGGACCGCCGGTATAAGCAGAAACGAAGCAAATCCCTTCTTACGTTAAGGTCCGTAATGGACCGGAGCCGCCCCCCGATGCACATCGAAACCCTCAAGATCTTCTGCGACGTCGTCGAGAACCAGAGCTTCTCGCTGGCGGCGTCCCAGAACTTCATCACGCAGTCGGCGGTCAGCCAGCAGATCCGCGGGCTCGAGGAGCGCTACGGCAAGCGGCTGCTCGAGCGCAAGCGCGGCAGCGTGCGCCCGACGGCGGCCGGCGAGATCCTGCACCGTTCCTGCCGTGAGATCCTCCACAGCTTCAACGAGATGGAAGCCCAGCTCCAGGGCCTGAGCAACGTCGTCACCGGCAGCATCCGCGTCGGTACCGTGCACAGCATCGGGCTGTACGAGCTGTCCGAGCCGCTCAAGCACTACTTCGCCGATTTCCCGCACGTCAACGTCTACCTCGAGTACGACCGCGCCAGCCACGTCTACGAGCAGGTGCTGCGCGGCAACGTCGACCTCGGCATCGTCGCGTATCCGACGGCACGCGCGCAGATCACCGTGCTCGATTTCCGCACCGACCGCCTCGTGATCGTCTGCTCTCCCGATCATCCGCTCGCCGACAAGCAGAAGATCTCCGTCACCGACCTCGACGGCGAAAAAGTCGTCGGCTTCGAAAAGGGCATCCCGACGCGCCTGGCGCTGGACCGGCTGTTCAGTGAGAAGCAGGTGGTGGTCCAGTATGTCGCCGAGCTCGACAACATCGAGATGGTCAAGCGCCTCGTCGAAGTCGGCGCCGGCCTTGCGATCATTCCGGACAAGGCGTGTGCCCACGAGATCCAGGCCGGCACGCTGGTGAGGGTCGAGCTGAACGACCGCGGCATCACCAGGCCGATCGGCATCATCTACCGCACCGGCAAGCACTTCAGTCCGGCGGTGGAGCGGTTCGTCGAATACCTGCAGTCCGACTCGAAGCGAGGCGGCGCGCGCGCCGCGGGCTAGTAGGGTCAGGCACCAGCGCGCATCGACCGGGCGCAGTCGCCGAGATGATGCGCGCTGGTGCCTGACCCTATCAGCGCAGCGCCGGGATCACTTCGCGGGCAAACAGCGAGAGCGTCTCGTCCATGCCGAGGTCGCCGAACATCACCGCGAAATCGGTGACGCCGCGTGCGATCTTCGCGCGAAGCCCCGCAATGACGCGATCGGGAGTTCCGGCGACGGCGACTTTGTCGATGTCGGCGAAGCCGCCCAGCATCGCCTTGGCCATCTGCCGCTTGGCCTGGAACGCTTCCTCGTCGGCGCCGATGACGACCATCATCTGTTCGCTGACGACGATCTCGGAAACGTTGCGACCGACCTCGCGGCAGTGCGACGCCAGCACGCCGTGCAGCCTCTCGACTTCGTGGGCCGAGCTCATCGGGCAGTTCCAGCGCTGCGCGAAGCGCGCCACCAGGCGCAGCAGCTTTTTTTCGCCGGCGCCGCCGATCGTGATCGGAAGCGGATCCTGCAGGGGTTTCGGATTGTTCGGCGCATCGTCGACGCGGTAGTGGCGTCCGGCAAAGCTCGCGCGCTTTTCGCCGAGCATGCGCGTGACGATCTCGAGCCCCTCCTCGAGCTGGGCAAGACGGGTTCCCATCGGCGGGAAGTCGTAACCGTAGGCCTTGTATTCCTCGTCCATCCAGCCGGCGCCGATACCGAGCTCGATGCGGCCGCCGCTCAACTGGTCGGCGGTCGCGACGATCTTCGCGAGCAACGCCGGGTTCCGGTACGAGTTGCAGGTCACCATGAGCCCGAGCCTCAGCGTCGTCGTCGCCTGCGACAGCGCGGCCAGTGTGGTCCACCCTTCGAGGAAATCGAGGTCCTGCATCCCGCGCGCCCAGAAATGGTCGACGAGCCAGAGGCCGTCGAAGCCGAGCTTTTCGGCCAGGCAGGCGCGCTCGCGCAGCATCGCCCACGGAAAGCCGGCCTGGGGAAGAAACAGGGAGAACGTCGCTCGTCGGGGGTTCGTCATGCGCCGATCCTAACGGGCGTGGGCCACGCAGCAAAGACGGGGTTGGCCGGGCTTGGGACCGCCGCTTTGCGGCCGTAGAATCGCGAGCATGACGCGGCCAAAACCGCAGAAGCCGCAGCGCACGCGCGAAGAGCCGCCCGTCAGGAGCGCCTCGTCGCTGCTGCCGACGCCGGCCTTCCACACTCCGTTTCGCGACCTCGCCCAGGCCTTTTCCACTCGTGCGCCGGCGCCTCCCGCGCGGCCGGCGGTCCGATCCGGTGGCGCGGCAGCTTCGCCGACGCGCCCTGACCCCCTCGCCGAAGCACCACGGGAGGGCGGGGCCGAGCCGCCGCTGACGGATGCCGAAGCCCTCGCGCTGTCGGTGGCCGGTGCAGCGCGGTTGTCGTCCCTTTCGCCGCGGGTACGCATCCGGCGCCGTCCCGACTTGTCCCACATCCAAGAGAAGCGCCGTGAGGACGTCGAGGCGATGGCCCGCGCAGAGGGTTTCGACATCACGCACGAGGATCTTTACGTGCGCGGTCGCGCAAGCGGTGTCAGCCGTGAGCTTCTCGCGCGCCTGGAGCGGGGCGAATTCCCGATCTCTGCACACCTCGATCTTCACGGCATGCCTCTGGAAGACGCGCGGCGCGCCGTCGACGAATTCCTCGTGAACCAGCAGAAACGGGGCCATCGCTGCGTGCTGCTGGTCACGGGGAAGGGAAAAAACTCGCCTCGCGGGCACGGCGTGCTGCGCGAAAGCGTTCCCGAATGGCTCGCGCGAGGTCCGAGCGCGAGGCGCGTGCTCGCATTCGCGAGTGCGAGGCCGTGTGACGGCGGTCTCGGTGCACTGGTTGTGTTGATGCGAGGCGGCAGTTCCAGTAAAAATCGGATCGACGTCGAGCGTGGTGGGCCAGGTCCCCTGACCTGAGTGCGCGCGGCCCGCGCACGGCGACATCGCCGCAAGCGCAGGACGCGCGACCGGGATTCTCGCCCGGGACTGGCGCAAGGCTCACGCAAGGCTGAAGCAAGCCTGAAGCAAGGCTGATGGTGGAAGGGTTCCCTCCCGCGCGTTGCTCCGGCGAAGGAGGCGTGGAGCGGATGCGGAGGTGGTGGTGTTGGAAGCCGAGGAGTCGTGCCGCCTGCTCTACGTGGGAGACGACGGCGACGTCTACCAGTCCAGTCTCAAGGGGAGAACGCGCAAGCTGACGTGGGGATGGAACGAGCTTTCGAGCTCGGACCGCCTCCATTACGTCTGGCCTTCGTACTCTCCGGACGGCTCCCAGATCGCGTGCTTCGGCGTTCGCTCCGGCGCCGTGCCTGAAGCCAGCCTTTACACCGTCGCCAACGACGGCATCCGCATGAGCGAGCTGTGGCGCATGACCGAGGCCGCGGCGCCGGTCTGCGAGAGCTGGTCGCCCGACTCGCGGTCGATCGCCATCCTGCTCCAGGGTCATGACGAGCTGCAACTCGAGGTCGCGAGCGTCGACCGGCCGGGCCGCACCACGCTCGTCGACCGCGGCGCGCCACTGTTCTGGTCGTGGTCGCCGCGCGCCGGCCACCTGGCGGTGCACACCGGCGGCAGCTCGAGCATCTACGAGGATGCGCGGCTTTCGGTGTTCGAGGTCGGCGCCAAGTGCACGAAGCTCGTCGAGCTCGTGCCCGGAGAATTCCGCACGCCGACGTGGTCTCCCGACGGCTCACGCCTTGCCTATGTCGACGCGAGCGATCCGAGCGGCGAGTTTCTGTCGCTGTATCACCTGGACGACGGCCGCATCGACGTGAAGCTGCAGGTCCACGGCCAGACCGCGATGCTGTGGTCTCCCGACGGGACGACCCTGGCGCTCTCGGAAGCGCTCGGCGACTCCCCGCACGTCTACTCGGGAATCACTCTGGTCGACGTGGCCAGCGGCGGGGTGCGGCGAATCGAGGACGACGAGGTCGTCAGCTTCTTCTGGACGCCGTGCTCGCGGCGCATCGTCGCGATGGCATTCGACGGCGACAGCGGAATGGCGTGGTCGGTGCTCGACACCGACGGCAAGCGCAAGAGCCGGCTCGGCTCGAGCTTCTATCCGAGTCGCGAGCTCGTCTACTTTTCGTGGTTCTTCGACCAGTTCGCGGTCTCGCACCCGCCGATCTCCGCTGACGGCGCGAGCCTGGTGTTCGCAGGGCACATCGGCGTGCCGGGCGGCGCCCCGATCGCGTCGCGCGCGCAAAGCAACGTCTACGTGGCCTCGCTCGCAGGCGACGGCGCCGTCGAGCGTGTCGCGTCCGGGCACTTCGCATGCTGGGACGCGCAGCTTCGCGCAACGGCGGTGTGAGAGGATCGCGTCCCCTCCTCGTTCTTCCGCACCTGATCAGCCTGCTGCGGCCTGCGATCGGTATCGCCGTTCTGACCATTTTCGGTGATGTGACAAAATCCACAGCCGTCCCCGTCCTCGTCGCGGCGGCGTGCGCAAGCGACTGGCTCGACGGGCGGATCGCGCGAAGGCTCGGTCTCGAGACTGCGACGGGCCGCATTCTCGACAACCTCTGCGACTTTGCGTTCCTGCTGTGCATGTTCGCGTTCTTTGCGCGCGTGGGGCTGTGGAGCCCGCCGGTGTGGGGGCGCCTGGTGCGCCAGTGGGCGGGTGCGAACCGGCTGCCGGCGTACGCGCTCCTCACGTCGTTCGGGATTTATTTCGTTCGCCTCATGGCGGACCTCGCGCGGGGCCGGGAGCCGCGCCGCACCTCCCGGGGACACGCGGCGGGCATCGCGAACTACGGGCTGGTGCTGGCCGGCGCGGCCCAGATGCTGCCCGGCGTCGATCTCGGGCCCTGGCTTCTCGAGGCCGCGATGGTGGTCGTGGCGATCATGAATTTCGCGGCGGTGGGCGAAAACATCCTTTTGCTGGCCGATTGAGGCCCGGCCTCGCCGCCGCGAAAGGCGCGATGTTCCACCGCCACGCGCGCAGGCTTAGAATGGCTCCGTGAAAGTGCATCGGAATCCACGGCGCGTGCGCGCCTTGCGCTGGAATCCACGGCGCGTGCGCGCCTTCCATTGGAACCCGCGGCGCGTGCGCGCCTTCGTGGCGGGGCTCGTTTTCGCGAGCTGCACGCCGGTGTCCCAGTCCTACCAGGTCCACAGCGCCGACATCGGCTGCGACGAAGCGAACCGCTACGTCTACAAGGCCGTCGAAGACATGCACATGAAGGTCACGTCGTTCAACCAGGCGCATCCCGGGCAGCCGGGGCACCTGACGGCCGTGGGACGCGACCGCAGCGGCAGCGTCGACATCCGGTGCAACGACAGCGGTGTCGAGATCAAGCCGAACCAGACGTCGTTCGGCGACAAGACGTTCGAGCGCGGGATCTTTCTTTCGGTCACGGGCAGAAGCGGCCTCAAGATCGACCAGGGCGAAGTCACGGGCCGCGAAAAGCCGGCCGGCGATCTCGCGCAGGCGGTCGCCGAAGGCACGCCGGCGCCGAGCGGCAGCGTCCTGGTCGACGTGCAGCCCCAGCGCGGCTTCGAGTCGGTGCTGGACTTCGACGCGGATCTTTCGGCGGCGGGGATCCTTCCGATCCGGTTCACGATCCGCAACGGATCCAAGCGCTCGTATTCGCTGACGCTCGAAGGCATCAGCGTGCGATTGAAGGACTCCGAGGCGGTCGCGACGCGAATGTCGTCGGCCGATGCCGCGGCAAAGCTCTCCGCCAAGGCGGGCTCGGGCGGCAAGCAGACCGACGTCGGAAACGTCGAGTCGGCAAAGAAGATCCTCGCCGAAAAGGAGCTGAAACCCGCGAAGCTGACGCCGGGCGCGTCGGCAACGGGATATCTGTACTATCCGGTGGCCGACTACGATCGCGCGAAGATCCAGATGATGGACATCGCAGCCGAAGAAGCGGAAACCTTTCTCGTCGAGTTCTGACGGTCCATCCGTCAAGCCGCTCCTGCTGCATTGAGAACCACGCTTCACAGGCTCCTGGCTGGCCGCGGCGGCACGGCGACGGCCGCCGAGATGCTCGACGTCGTCTTCGACGGACGCGGGCGCGACTCCGCGTTCGGTCGCCATTTCCTCGCCGCGCTTCTCGCCGACGACCCGCGCTTCCAGGAAGACGACGGCCTGTGGCGCCTGGTCGAGGAGCACGTGCTCGATGCGGCGCTGGCATCGGCGCCGTTCGTCGTCGTCGACCTCGAAACCACCGGTCATCGCCCTGACGACGGCGGCGTCACCGAGATCGGTGCGATCCGCCTCGAGGGTCTTCGCGAAGTCGGGCGCTTCGAGACGCTGGTGCATCCGGGCCGTCCCATCCCGAGCTTCGTCACCAAGCTGACGGGAATCTCCGACGCGATGGTCGCCGGCGCACCGCCGCTTTCCGACGTGATCGGTCGCTTCGCGGATTTCGCCGACGGCGCCGTGCTGGTCGCGCACAATGCCGCATTCGACGCGCGTCTTCTCGATCGCGCGTGCCGCAAGTGGCTTTCGCGTCCGCTCGGGCTTCCGGCAGTGTGCACCGTCAAGCTCGCGCAGAGGCTGATGCCCGAGCAGAAGCGCACGTCGCTCGAAGCGCTGTCCGAGCATTTCGGATTCGCGTCGGGGACACGGCACCGCGCGATGGCCGATGCCGAGCGCACGGTCGACCTTCTCGCGCGTTTCGTCCCGATGCTGCAGGAGCGCGGCGCTTCGCGCGTGCAGCACCTGATCGAGGCGCAGGAAGATCCGGTGACGCCGCGCCGCCTCGAGATCCGCGTGCGCCAGGCCGATCTCGAGGATCTTCCCGAAGCGCCCGGCGTCTACCGGCTCGTCGGCCGCGAGGAAGAGCCGCTGCTGGTGGGGCGCGCGGCCAACCTTCGCGAACGGGTGCTGCAGTACTTCCTCGACATCGATCACATGAGCGATCGCCAGCTCGGCATGGTCGCCAAGACCTGGGAAGTTTCGTTCACGCGCTGCGGCTCCGCGCTCGAGGCCGCACTGCTCGAAGCTGCCGAAGTGCACCGCCTCGAGCCCGCGTACAATCGCGGTGATCGCCATCTTCCGCGCAGCTCGTTCGTCAAGGTCACGGTGCGCTCGCCGTTCGCGCGCGTGTTCGTCGCCGGCCGCGTCGCGAACGACGGAGCGTTGTACGTGGGCCCCCTTCGCGGGCGCGCGTTCGCCGACGATGCGGCCGAGCTGGTCGCTGCCGCGTTCCGCCTTCGCACCTGCCCGGGCCCGCTTCGTCCCGATCCTGCTTTCCAGCCGTGCCCGCTCGGACCCTCGGGCCGGTGCTCGAGCCCGTGCAACGCGAGCGTCGCGGTCGCGCAGTACAACGAGCAGATCCGCGCGCTCGACCGCTGCCTGCGAAGCCGCTTCGGGCCGCGCGAGCTGATGGCCGCTGCCGGCGTCGTTTCCGGCACTCCCGATTACGGCCGCTTCCAGGCAGCTGCGCGGCGCCTCGAAAGGCTCGCGCAGCGCTCGCACTGGCTCGTCAACGCCTTGCACTACCTCGCAGTCGCGCCCGGCGCCGACGGTGGGCTCTTCGTCGCGGCAGTGATCGCCGGGCGTTGTGTCGGAATGTGGAACGTCTCGAGCGAGGCTGCAGTCGATGTTCTCGTTGGCGACGTGCGGCGGTTCTGGGCGGGCCAGATGCCGGCGCGAGACGAATTGCCGGCGGCCGATGCGAGCACCATCCTCGCGGTCTGGCTGCAGGAGGCCGACCCGGGCGGATCCGAAACGCTCATTCCTCTCGAGGAAGGCGACGAAGCGAGCCTTGGCGCCGGCCGCGACCGCCTGCTCGCAAGACTTGATGACCCCGGCGCGGTCGCATCGACTTCCAGGCCCGCCCCCGTACCCTCGCGATAACGTTCGACGCTTCGATTCTTCGGCGCCGGCCTGCTCAAGAGGTCGAAATTACAGCGCTTCTCCGAGGACAGGCTGCTTGCCCGCGAAATGCTCGGCTGATATCCGCACGCGCCGGCCCTCGGTTACCCGCCCGATGAAGAAACCCCGCCTGATCCTTACTGCCGACGATTTCGGGCTGTGGCCCGAAGTGAACGACGCCGTCATCGCCGGCTACGACAGCGGCATCGTCAGCAGTGCGAGCATGCGCGTCTCGGCGACGGCATCGAACTCGGCCGCAGTGGCTGCGCGGCTGAGGCCGGGACTCTCGGTCGGGCTCCAGCTCGTGCTTTGCGACGGGCAGTCGACGCTGCCGAGGCGACACATCCGCGATCTCGTCGACGCCTCGGGACGCTTCGTCGAGCGTCCGCTGGAGGCCGTGTGGCACTATCGCCGCCGTGGTGGCCTTCGCGAGCAGCTCAAGGCGGAGATCCGCGCCCAGGTCGAGAAATTCCTGTCGACCGGCCTCTATCTCAGCTTCGTGTCGTCGCACCACAACCTGCACCTGCAGCCTTCGGTGCTGTCGGTGATCCGGGAGCTGGCCGAGGACTACCCGATCCACGCAATGAGGCGCTCGGTCTCTCGCCTGGTCGAATACGAGACGCGCTCCGGGTACGCCGGCTTCGAATCCAGGATCGAGATCATGCTGCTCGGCATGATGACGCGCTACGGGAGCCTGCGTGCTCGCCGCTTCGTCGGCGCCGACCGCGTCGACGTGCTGAGCGCCGGCCGCCCGGCAACCGAAGGAGACGTCGCATCGCGCATCGCGTCTCTTCGCAGCGGCGTCACCGAGCTGGTCTGCCGTCCGGGCTCGCTGCTGCCCCAGTTCGACGGCATCGCCGAAGCAGCGGTCGTGACGAGCCGTCGCGTGCGCGATACCATCACGTCGAGCGGGATCGAGCTGATCTCCTACCGCACCCTCTTCGAAGAAATCTGAGCTTCGTGTACGCGCCTGCGGCGCGACGGTGCGCGCGCCCGGGTGTGGCCACGACGCCTCGGAGCACCGGGGCGCGCCCATTCGAGTCCCAGCGACACGAGATCGCACGAATGCGTCCCCGCAATGGGGGACGCTGCTGTCAAACCGTGTGGCTGGGCGGCGGAGTCGGACGTAGCGTGACGTCGTATCCGCGGTGGCCCCGCCTTCGCGTCGCGCGCGGGCGCGGCCTCGCGTGCCACACGGAGAACCACGATGTCTTCGCCGTCCACCACGACGCCCGACTCCCACAAGCCTTTCCTCACCGACGTCCAGACGATCCGCGAGCGCGCGCGCCAGCACATGGAGCGCGGTGCGGTCACGGAAGGCTACCGGGCCGACCGGGAGACGGTGCTTCGCCTGCTCAACGAGGCGCTGGCGACCGAGGTCGTCTGCGTGCTGCGCTACAAGCGCCACTATTTCTGCGCGACCGGAATCAACGCCGAAAGCGTCGCCGCCGAGTTCCTCGAGCACGCGGGCCAGGAACAGGAACACGCCGACGAGATCTCGCGCCGCATCGTGCAGCTCGGCGGCGAGCCCAACCTCTCGCCCGAGGGGATGCTCTCGCGCAGCCATTCGGAATATGTCGAAGGCCAGTCGCTGATCGACATGATTCGCGAGGACCTGGTTGCCGAGCGCGTCGCGATCGAAAGCTATACTGAAATGGTGCGTTACATCGGGCAGGACGACCCGACGACGCGACGGATGCTCGAAGGGATCCTGGCCGTCGAGGAGGAGCACGCCGACGACCTGCAGAACCTTCTCGAGCGAATCAGGACCTGACGAACGCCGTGCAGGTGCGCGCGCCGAAGAACCGCAAGGGCGGCGGCGAGCCGCTCCGGGTGCTGTCGATCGTCGCGCTCGCGGCGTTCGTGCTGGCGCTGCTGCACATTGCGCGCGACATCCTGATCCCGATCGCACTGGCCACGCTGCTGACGTTCCTGCTCGCTCCGCTGGTTGCCCGCCTGGAGCGCATGACCGGTCGCGTCCTTGCGGTGCTGCTGGTCGTCGCGATGATCTTCACGACAGCCGGTGCCGCCGGCTGGGTACTGACGCACCAGCTCCTCGACCTGGCGGAGAGGCTGCCAGACTACCGCGAGAACATCGTCGGCAGGGTGCGCGCGGTACAGGTCCCCGTCAGGCTTCGCGCCGTGGCCAGCGCCTTCGACGAGGTGCGCAGCGAGTTGCCGGCGGCCGCGCCGCCGGTCGCAGGCGACAACGGCCCGCCTGACGCGGCAAGCCGCTCCGGAAAGAGTGCCGTCCCCGCGTCGTCGCCCATCACGCGCGTCGAGGTGGTCGCCACGCGAGGTGCAGGCTCGATCGAGTTGATCCGCACCATCGTCGCGCCGGTCATGGGGCCGCTCGGAACGACCGGCCTCGTGCTGCTGCTGGTGATCTGCATGCTGCTGCAGCGCGAAGACCTGCGCCGACGCGTGATCCGCCTGGTCGGGCAGGGGCATATCAGCGCGACGACGCGCGCTCTCGACGACGCCGGTCGCCGCGTCTCGCGCTACCTGATGATGCAGGCGGCGATCAACGTCGTATTCGGAATCTCGATCGCGGCCGGACTCTACTTCATCGGCATTCCGAACGCGTTCCTGCTCGGCGGCCTCGCGGCGATGCTGCGCTTTCTGCCATACGTCGGCGCGTGGATCGCAGGGCTGCTTGCGATGATGCTGTCGCTCGCGGTCTCCAGTGGCTGGACGACCCCGTTGCTGACGGTCGGCCTGTTCGCGATGGTCGAATTGCTGACGAACAACCTCTTCGAGCCATGGCTGTACGGCGCAAGCACCGGCGTGACACCGATCGCGCTGATCATTGCCGCTGTCCTCTGGACCTGGCTCTGGGGACCCGTCGGACTGGTGCTGGCCACTCCGCTGACCGTTTGCCTGGTCGTGCTCGGGCGCCACGTGCCCGAGCTCGAATTCCTCGGCGTGCTGCTGAGCGACGAGGAAGCACTGACTCCCGCGGAGGATTTTTACCAAAGAATGCTGACCCCCGGTGAGCACGACGAAATGGACCTCGTCGAGTCTTTCCTGGAATCGAACGCAGTTGCTGCGCTCTACGACGACGTGCTCGTGCCCGTCGTCGTCGCGGCCGAACGGGATGCGCGCCAGGGAGCGCTCGACGCCGAGCAGCTTGCAGCGGTGCACCAGTGCGTTCGCGACGTCGGAAAGGAAGTCGCAGGACGCCCGGAGCCGAAGTCGGCGGGCCCTTCCGTCCGGCTCTCGGTGCTGTGTCTGCCGGTGCGCGCCGAGCGCGACGAGCTTGCCGCTTCGATGCTCGGCCGCCTGCTGCGCCAGCACGGGCTCGACGTCCGGGTGGCCTCCGCGGCAGGCGTCGCCGCCTACTGCGAGGAGCTGGGGCGCATCGAGCCCGACGTGACGGTCCTGTCGGTCGTCGCGCCGACGTCGATGCTGCAGGCGCGCCAGCTCTGCGAGAGGATCCGCAGCCAGGCCGTCGCTACCCGCATCGTCGTCGGGCTCTGGGGCGCGGAACGCGCAAGCTCCCAGGTGCGGCGCCTGTCGGATTCGGGAGCCGCGGCCGTCTTCTACTCGATTGCCGAAGCGGCCGGCGAGATCGCGAAGTCGCCTGGGCGCGACCTGCCGGCAGCCAGTGAGCCCGCCGCGATTTCGGCGTGAGCGCGAAGTGGCCATCGACACCCGCATTCGGATCGAGGCGCGCGATCGAGGGCGCCCGCGATCGCGCGCGAAGCCGTCGTCGAACATCCCTCACTCGCGTGATCTCGCGGTCGCCGGGCCGGCATCGCGAGTTCGCGTGCGTCTTGCGCGGGCCTTGCGCGACTCTTTCCGAGCCTGGCAAAAAGCGACACGCGCACCGCACTGTTGCAGCGATGCACGCCGGAGCATCCGCGTCGCCGCCGCAACCATGCGCCGATGCAGGCGGGCGATACGCGGGGAATGGCACGGTTGCTGCTGGTACGCCGGTGCCATGCTTCGTTCGCGTCGATCGGTCGAAGGTACCAGGCCGGCACGCGCCTTTGCGCGCGTCGACTCTGCTGCGTGCCACTCGACAGCGGGATCGCGCGGCCGCGAAGCAGGGGTGCAGTTCGATCACAGCGCCGCGGCGCCCGGACCGGGCGGCACGGCGAAACGCGAGGTATGCAGATGCAGATGAAGAAAATGGCAGCGACAATGGCCATCGCGGCGATCGTCGGAGCGGGCGCCTTGGCGCTCGCCCAGAATTCCCCCAACAGCTATCCAGCCGACAACTCGGGCAGGAACCAGCGTGACGCCGGCGGCACCACGCAGACAGCCGACAAGCAATCCAACGAAAAAGGCGACGTCGCGATCACCCAGGCGGTGCGCCGCGCCGTCACCTCGGATTCGAGCCTCTCGATCGAGGCCCAAAATGTGAAAATTATCACGAACGCGGGCATCGTTACCCTGCGCGGTCCGGTCAAGGACGAGCAGGAAAAGACGTCCATCGCCGCCAAGGCGAAGTCCGTCAGCGGCGTCGTGCGCGTAGACAACCAGCTCGAGGTTGCGGCGCGCTGAATCGCGTCGCCTCGAAGACGTCGCCGCTCAAGGCGAAGGAGAGCAGGAAATGGCCAAGAAAGCAGTATTCTGTATCGCGTCCAACGCGGCCCAGGCCGAGCGCATTGCCAACGACTTGAGGCAGGCAGGATTTTCCGGAGACGACATCTCGGTGCTGTGCGCCGATCGCAGCGGAAAGCGCGACCTCGGGCACGAAGGGCACTCCAAGGCGCCCGAAGGCGCGACGACCGGCGCGGGAACCGGCGGCGTGCTCGGAGCCGGTCTCGGCTGGCTCGTCGGCATCGGCTCGCTGGCGATTCCGGGCGTCGGTCCTTTCATCGCTGCCGGGCCCATCATGGCGGCGCTCGGCGGAGCAGCTGTCGGCGCGGCCGTCGGCGGCATCGCCGGCTCGCTCGTCGGCCTCGGCATGCCCGAGTACGAGGCGAAGCAGTACGAAGGCAAGATTCGCGACGGCAACATCCTGCTGTCGGTGCACGCCGATGACGGAGACCAGGTGAGTCGTGCGAAGGAGATCTTCAAGCAGGCCGGAGCCCGCGATATCTCGTACACCGGAGAGTCGTCGGTCTCTTCCCGCAAGTCGGCCTGAAGAGAGGCCGGGCGCGGAGAAGGAGTGGATCCACTCCTTCTCCGCGCGTCGCTCAAAGAACAGCGTCGAGAGTATCTCGCTTCTCCGATGGTGGGGCGGGGTGATATGGGTCACCCATGGAGAGTGCGAACGAGCTTTGGCTGGTGCGGCACGGGGAGACCGAGTGGAGCGCCAGCGGGCGGCACACGAGTTTTACCGACCTTGCCCTCACCGACAAAGGACGGCAGGCCGCCATCGAAGCCGGGCGGCGTCTGGCCGGCATCGAGTTCGCGCGCGTGCTGGCGAGTCCCCTCCTGCGTGCGCGGGAAACCTGCTCGCTCGCAGGCTTCGGATCGCGCGCCGAGATCACCGGGGACCTGCATGAATGGCGCTACGGAGAGGACGAGGGCCGTACGACGGCGGAAATCCGCGAGCAGAGGCCGCTCTGGTCGATTTGGACCGACGGGGCGGCGGGCGGGGAGACTCCCGCCGATATCGGCGCGCGCGCCGATCGCTTCATCGCCACCGTTCGCGAAAGCGAAGGCCGGGTGCTCGCGTTCGCGCACGCGCACATCAGTCGCGTGATCGCCGCCCGCTGGATTTCGCATCCGGTCGCCGACGGTGCCGTTCTCAAGCTCGACACCGCTGCCATTTCGGTGCTCGCCTGGGACCGCGACGGCGCCGTCCTCCGTCTCTGGAACGACATCGGCCGCCTTCCTGCCTGACCGTCCAGGCTCTTAGGCACGTATCTGCGAGCCGGGCGCCGAGAAGGGCCCAGATGCGAGGCGGAGGCGCGTGAGTGAGCGCGGGCGCTCGCCGCTCGACATCTCGCGACTCGCTCCTGTACGCCGGAGCGAACGAAGCGCCGCCAGTCCAAGGAGCGCGCGAAGGCGCGCGCCGAGGACGCAGATGGGCCCTTCTCGGCGCCCGGCCCACTTCAGTCGCCGAGAAACGACGCGAGGAAGTCGTGCGTGTCGCTGATGTCCGTGCGCGCCTGGTAATCGGCGCCCTTGCAATTGTTGTTCTGCCCGAAGGAGACGACTGCGACGATGCTCGACGTGTCGTTCAGGTAGACGCCGCCGCCGGAATCGCCGAAGCAGGTTCCGCCCTGGCCTCCCGACGCGCTCGGATTGTTGGACGTGTGCACGTTGAAGCCGCCGTCCAGCGCGCCGCGCAGGTTGACGATGCGCGACGTCGACTTGAACCTCTGGTCCAGCTCGAGCGACTTGGGCTTGACCTCCTGGATTCCATAACCGGCCGTCTCGACGATCACCTTGTTGTGGCCCCTGCCGTGGCGGCCGGCCAGGGCATCGAGAGTCCCGACGGGCGCCAGTGACGCGAACGTCGCGATGTCGCTCGGCGCGTCGAGGACGACGACGCCGACGTCGTGGTCGGCCGGAAATTCCCCGAAATTGTCGTAGAGCGGATGGGGGTACGACGTGCCGCGCGCGAAATTCGGATTGGCCTCGAGCCACGCGCTTCGTGCTGCGTAGAGGCCGGCCGTATCGTTCGGGAAGTCGGCGCTTTTTGGAAAGTCCGCGAGGTCCACGCTCTCGTCAAAGCTGATCCATACGTCGTTGCCGCCGCTTCCACCGGTCGTGACCTGGCCGTCAGTGCCGATCGCGAACGTGCAGTGGCCTGCGCTGAGGAACACCGTCGGCGCGAGCAGGTCTCCCGAGCAGCTGAACCAGCCGGGCTCGGTCGGATCGAAGAAGAGCATGAAGCCGACGTAAGGATGCTCTCCCGCGTCGGGGCTTCCGAACGTGATGGCGTGTGCGGCGGTGGAAAGGCCGAGCAGCACGAGGGTCGCGGCGGCGACGAAAGTTCGACGGTTCACGGAGGTCTCCTTCGCGGCCGCGAGCGGGAGCGCAGTGCCCTCTCGTGCAGCCGTCGGACCGATCGTACCGTGGTCCCCCGGCCGAGCCGAACGCGCGATGGCGCCGGCTCGCGCGATCAGGCCCCGGCCGCAGCAAGCAGTTCGTCGATCGTCGTCAACTTGCGGCGGATGCGCCCCGACGTCGCTCCGAGGTCGCGTTCGCGGCGGTCGATGAGCTTCCACTGGGGCCAGCCGACGACGCGAACGCCGCGCGCGGCCAGCAGCGCGTCGACGGCGGTGCGCGCGACGTCGCCGGACGGCGATGCCGGCAGCAGCGGCAGGTCTTCGATCATCCTGGCGACGGTGGCGGCGGCGTCGGCCTTGTTGGTTCCCACGACCCCGGTGGCACCGCGCTTGATCCAGCCGGCGACGTACAGCTTCGCCGGCGCATCGTAGCCGCGATGCACGCGCCCATCCAGGTTCGGCACGATTCCGGCCCTTTCGTCGAACGGCAGCTCGGCGATCGGTACGCCGCGATAGCCGACTGCGCGCAGCACGAGCCCGGTCTCCATCTCCTCGAAGACACCTGTTCCCGTGGCCGCGGAGCGTCCGGCCTCGTCGCGCACGAGCATGTTCTTCTCGATGCGCAACGATCGCACGCGCTCGTCACCGCACAGCTGGACCGGCGAGTGAAGAAAGCGCAGTTCGAGATGCCTGGTTGCCGCCAGCGGCGGGTTCGCGCCGAGCGACGAGAGCACTTCGAGCTTGTGGCGGTCGTGGGTACTGTGGGGATCGGTGGCGTCGAGATCGCGGCCGACGAGCTCGCGGTCGAGACGGACGGCGACACCGGGCAGCTCGCCGATGTCCTCCAGCTCCTTGGCTGCGAATGCCGACTCGGCCGGACCGCGTCGGGCGAGAATCACGACCTCGCGGATGCGGCTGTGCCGCAGCGCTTCGAGTGCGTAGTCGGCGATGTCGGTCGTCGCAAGGTCGCCGGGGTCACGCAGCAGGATGCGCGCAAGGTCCATCGCGACGTCGCCGATGCCGATGACGACGGCTCTTTCGACGTCCAGATCGACGTCGAGCGACGTGAACTCCGGGTGGCCGTTGTACCACGCGACGAATTCGGTGGCGGAAAGACTTCCCGGCAGATCCTCGCCGGCAATCCCGAGGCGGCGATCGCTCTCACAGCCCGTCGCGAACACGACCTGGTCGTAACAGAGCTCGAGGTCGGTGACGCTGAGATCGTCGGTGCCGACTCGCACGTTGCCGAGGTAACGCACGCGCGGGTCCTCGCACAGGCGGTCCCACGCGGCAGACACGGCTTTGATCTTCGGGTGGTCCGGCGCCACTCCGTAGCGGAGCAGGCCGTAGGGCGCGGGCAGCTTTTCGATGAGATCGACCTCGACGACGAGGCCTGGGCGCTTGAGCAGCGCTTCGACGGTGTAGAAACCTGCAGGCCCGGCGCCGATGACGGCGACGCGAAGAGGTCTGGTACTGGTGCCGGGAGTTGCCGCCGCCATCGGATCCTGCCGTCGCGTTCTGGCGGCGCCGGCCCCTCGCCGCGCCTCCTTGTGCTCCGGTGCCGGCGGGGCTGCAACCCGGGCGCGCACACGGCAAGGCTGGCTGCTAGAGGATGGTACCGTGCATCACGAGCATCGCGACGCTGAAGTAGATCACGAGGCCGGTGACATCGACGAGAGTCGCAACGAACGGGGCGGACGAGGCCGCCGGGTCGGCGCCGAGCCGGCGCAGCAGCAGCGGCAGCATCGAGCCGGAGATCGTGCCCCACAGCACGACTCCCACCAGCGACAGCGACACCGTGATGCCGACCAGGATCCAGTGCGGTCCGTAAAGGTTGGTGAACGCGCTCCAGAGGGCGATGCGCAGGAAGCCGATACAGCCGAGAATCGTGCCTAGCGCCAGGCCGGACATCACTTCGCGGCGCGCGATCCTCCACCAGTCGGACAGCCCGAACTCGCCGAGCGCCATCGCGCGGATGATGATGGTCGAAGCCTGGGAGCCGGAGTTGCCGCCGCTCGAGATGATCAGCGGCACGAACAGCGCGAGCACGACGGCTTTGGAGATCTCGTCCTCGAAATACCCCATCGCGGTGGCTGTCAGCATTTCGCCGAGGAACAGCGCGACGAGCCAGGTCGCCCGCTTGCGCACCATCGTCGAGAACGGGGTGGTCAAGTACGGATGATCGAGGGCGCCCGGCTCGACGGCGCCCATGCGCAGCACGTTCTCGGTCTCTTCCTCGACCATGACGTCGACGATGTCGTCGACGGTGATGCGGCCTACTACGCGCCCGAGCGCGTCCAGCACCGGTACGGCCACGAGATCGTATTTCTCGAAGACGCGCGCCACTTCCTCCTGGTCCTCGTCCACGCGCACCGAGATCGGCTCGTCGGTCATGAAGCGCTCGAGCGGCGTCTCGTCGTCGTTCAGCAGCAGCGCGCGAAGGGGGACCAGGCCCTTCAGGCGCCGCTGCGTGTCCGTCACGAAGATTTCCTGGATGTCGTGGAAGTCGTCGGCGTGTCGCCGGATCGAGTCGACGACCTCGCGCACCGTGTCGGTCGTGGTCGCGACCGCGACCTCGGTCTTCATGATGCCGCCGGCGGTGTCTTCGGGGTACGTCAGCAGCCCGGCGACGTTGCGCCGCACTTCGGGGCTGGCGCGGCGCAGCAGGCGGTCCTTGCGGTCTTCCTCGAGATGGCCGAGCAGATCGGCCGCGTCGTCGGTGTCGAGACGCTCGAGGACCGAGCTCAGTCGAGCGTCCGAAAGCAACTCGACGAGCGCGGCTTTCGAGTGGTCGTTGGCTTCGCGGACGACTTCGGAGGCGGTCTCCGGATCGAGGAGGCGAAAGAGCTGTAGCTGGCGTTCGGGCTCTTCGAGGCTGTCGAGAAGATCGGCGAGATCGGCGGGATGCAGGTCCGAGATCGAGCTGCGCACCGCGGCCTCGTCCCCTGCCTCGAGCAGGGAACGCAGGTCGCCGTGATCAGCGATCTCGGTTTCCGTCGGAGCGCTCATCTCCGATCCGCCTCTTGATGCGCACCAGGACGAGCGAAGTCCGGTCCGAAGGGTCGTGGTCCTCGGGGGCGATTGCCTCCTCGACCTCGTACGCTCCGGCTGCTTCGTCGCCGGTCGCGAGTTTCCGCGCCTCGCCGTTGAGGTCCGGCAGGTACGCGGGCCACGTCAGGAGCCAGGCTCCGTCAATTCCGGGGACGTCGGCGAGCGACTCGCGCACGGGAATCGGCGCGCCCCGGTAGAAGACGGCCCCATAATCGAACGCCCGGTAAAAGAACAGCGGAGACTCCAGTGGAACCAGGCCCTGCACACGGGAGACGAAGTCGCGAGCGCTTCTCTTCGACGCCACTGCCGGCAGCAGCGTCGTCGAGACGGTGGCGGCCAGTGCCAGCACGGCGACGACCGTGGCTGCGACGACCCTGGCCCAGCGTCCGGCCCTCGCGAAAGTGATCGTCGCCCACGCGGCGGCAAGGATCGCGGCCGCGCAGGCCAGCACGAGGGCACGATTGTCATGGATGGCCTCGAGCATCGGCACGACGTTTCCAACGTCCGCGTTGCTGACGAAGTGGCGGAGCCAGGCAGCGGCCGGCACCCCGGCCGCCGCCACGACGAGCAGCAGCGCGATGGTGACGAGAAGGGCTGCGATTGCTGCAGCGCCGGTCACGAGCAGTGCGCGCGCAACTCCGCCGGCGCCGGCGCGCACGATGCGCGACCACGACGTGCCGACGAGCATCGCGTAAGCCGGGTAAGCCGGCAGAAGGTAGACCGCTCGCTTGGAGCCGGCCGCGGAGAACAGCACGAACGTGACTGCTCCCCAGACCACGCAGAAAACGATACGCGCGCGCGCGGCGACAAGAGCCGGCGAAGGGCCGGCCGAAGCCGCGGAAACGGGCGGCGGTGCCTGCGAGGATCCGTCGTCGGCTGGGGGGCCTTCCGGCAGTGCCTGCGTGTCGCTGCCGCGTACCGGAAGCAGCGCGAACGCCACCAGGCCGGGAGCGAACAGCGTCCATGGCGCCATCCCCGCCGCCAGAAGCGGAACGTAGTACCAGAACGGTGCGACGTGCCCGGCCTCGACCGAATCCGGATCGATGACGCGGTAGAAGTTCTCCTTGAGAATCTGCTTCGCGAAGAACGCGCTGCCGCCGCTGGCCAGCGCTGCGGCGTACCACACCAGCGCCGCGCCCGCGGCGAGCGCGAGCAGGCGGACTTCACGCCAGCCGACGAAGCGCAGCTCGCCGCGCACGGCCAGGGTCACCAGCGCGACCGTGCAAGGCAGCACCAGGCCGATCGGCCCCTTGGTCAGAGTTGCCGCAGTGAGCAGCGCGAAGACGATCGCGGGCACGCGCCGGCCGGTCGCGACGGCGTGCTCGAACAGGAGCAGTGCCATCGTGATCAGCGCAGCCAGCACGACGTCCACGCGCGCGCTGACCGAGGACGCCAGCCACTGGAAGCTCGTCCCGAGCACCACGACGACCACGACCGCCGTTGCGGGACCCCACCACGTCCATGCCGCCATCGCGGTGGCAGCCGCGGCCGTAAGCGCCAGCACGAGCCCGGGAAGGCGGATCGCGCTCTCGCTCGTCGCTCCGCGGGCCAGGCACGACAGCGCCGCCATCCAGTGGAACAGCGGCGGTTTGGACGGAAGCTCGTCGCCGTTACGGCGCGGCAGAACGAGCCCTTCGCCGCGGACGATGGTCTGGACGACCAGCGCCTCGCGCGGCTCGCCTTTGGTGAAGAACGGTGTGCGGTCGCTGATCGCGGGCGCCGCGACGAGCGCAGCCAGCGCGAGGAAGCCGGCGATGGCGGCTCCCGCAACGAGGCGCCCGTAGCCCTTCATCCTGGAAGACCGGCGACCATGGTGTCCCGGCGCGATGGACGGCCGTGGGAATCGTGACGTTATAACCGGCGCACCGGCGCTTGCCACCCGTGCGTAGAGGATTTGCCGCCGGCTCCGGCCTTGGCTAGCCTCCGCCGCCATGCCGCTGACCTCGGCCTCTTCGCTTCCTTCCCGGCTAGCATCGGTCTTCGATTTCCTTGCCGCGCTTGCCCGGCGCCATCTCGCGTCGCGCGTCGGACCACGCGGATCGATCCACGTGTTCTCGAGCGCCGGCGGCATTTTCACGCTCGTGCACCAGCACCGCGTCCTTTGCGCAGGAGAGATCATCGAAGACCGGATCGCCCAGCTCCGCTGCGTCGACGGCGGCTACCAGCTCTTCTGGAAGAAGGGCAACGGGCGCTGGACCGCGTATTGCGGACAGGGCTGCGATCCCTTTGTCGGATCGATCGACGATTGCCTGTCGGAGATCGCGCGCGACCCGTTCGGCTGTTACTGGTCTTGATCCTGGCTCGTCCCATCCGCAGTGGGCCGGTGGTCCTCGTCGCCGCATTGCTCGGCTCCGTCGCACTCGCCTGTCATTCACCGCTTCCGATTCCGAAGATCGACTCGACGCTCGAAGGCTGGGCGCAGCCATACGAGGGAGTCGCGGGAGTTCGCATCCACGCGTTCCGCACCGGCGCCGTGCGCAGCGCCGAGGGTGCTGCGTTTGCCGGCGGGAGCTGGACTTCGGTGATCCAGATGGGCGCGTGGGCTTTCGTCATCGAGCATCCGGGCGGCGGGCTGATCGTTTTCGACACGGGGATCTCGCAAAGGGCGCGCACCGATCCCGAGCATTTCGTCGGATGGCTCGGTGCCAGGCTCAATATGCTCGACGTGCCCGAGGGCGCGGGCCTGGCCGACCAGATGCGCGCAGCCGGCCTGGACCCCGCCAACGTGCAGAAGGTCGTGATCTCGCACCTGCACTTCGACCACACGGGCGGCATCCGCGATTTTCCGAATGCAACCGTCATCGTCGCGAAGGCCGAGAAGGACTGGGTCCTTCACGGCCTGACGCGAATGGACTTCGTCGACACCGACGCGCTCGCAGGCATCGAGCGGTGGCAGGAGATCGATTTCCAGGCGGAAAAGCCGATGGCCACGTTCGTGGCGGTCCACGACCTTCTCGGGGACGGCAGCCTGCTTGCGGTCGACCTTGCCGGTCACACGCCGGGCAGCACGGGGCTGATCGTGCGCACGGCCGATGCGCCGGTGCTGCTGACCGGCGATGCGGCATGGACCGAGAACAGCTGGCGCTGGCCGGCGCGGCCGATTTCGGCGTGGGACATGGCGCTGTGGTGGGAGCAGGCCTGGCGCATCCACAAGTTCGCGATGCTCGAGCCTCGTCTCGTCGTCGTGCCGGGCCACGACGACAAAGCCGTGGCGGCGATCGGGATCGCGAGCTTCATCGTGCACGACCTGGCGCCGGCTGCGGCGCCGAAGAAGACGCCCGCCGCGGCCTAGCAGGACTGCTGGCTGCCTACTCGACCATTCCCGGCAGACCGTACAGCGTGCCGTAGTCGTTGTTGCCGTTGCCGGCCCCGATGTCGGTGATTCCGCAGTCGACCTGCGCCGTCATCGCTTTCGACGGCGCCGAAGTCACCGAATTGATCGTGGCCTTGGCGAACCCGACGATCGGCTTGGAACCGGTCGGGTTGCTGCAACTCGTGTCCTGGTAGACCGGAATCAGCACCGTCCAGTTGCCGCTGGCGTCCTTCTTCGAGTCGTAGAGCGCCACCATGTCGGGGAAGGCGCTCGCAACCGTGCCGCCGGTGAAGTTGAACGACGTCGCGCCTGCCGTGGTTGCCGGGCTCGTGTAGCTGCCGTCCTGCAGCCCGTTGAGGATGTTCTTGAGCTTGGCGGCGTTCGACGGAGAGTCGGTGAACGTGTCCCAGCCGGCGCATCCGGTCGCGGTCCCGGTCGGGTAGAACTGGATCGTGTTGTTGCTCTGGCACGAGTGGGAATCGAACCAGAACGACGAAATGCCGACCGGAAGCTGCTCGGTGCCCGGCGGCACGGCGCCGAGCGGGCTCAGCGTTGCCGCTGACGTCGCGGTGATCGAAAGGCTGTCGATCGCGAGCACCCGCGCCGCGGTGGTGGGCACGACGCCGTTTGCCGTCGAGTCGCGCCTCGACTCGATCTGGATCGCCCGCACTCCCTTCGTCTCGGGCGTGACGGTGTGGCTGGTGGTGTCGTAGACGCCGTAGACCACGTCTGCGCTAAGGACGGTCATCGAGACCCGGGCCGCTTTGTTCAGCGCCGCCACGGAATCGATCTTCGCCTGGATGCGCGCCTTGTCGGTGGTCGACAGCGTGTAGTCCTTGTAGCTCGTCGTCGCGCCGAGCGTCTCGTAGACCTTCGCGAGCTCGCGGGTGCCAGCAAGGCTGCCGGCGTCGGAGACATTCTCGAGCTCTGCCTTCGTCACCAGGCCCGAGCCGATGTCGACGACGAGGGCGACCGTCGCGAGCAGCGAGAAGAGCGCCATCGCCATCAGGATCCCGGTCGCACCGCGCTGCGGGTTGCGCTGCTGCTGCACGTGCAATGGGAAAGCTTCGTGACCACTCATCGCAACCTCCTCGTCCGTGCCGGCGCAGGCATCGCTGCACTCCATGCAGCGCAGCAGTGGTGCGCAGGACAGACGCGTGCGTCGCGATCCGAAGATCGCACTGCGGCTCCAACCGGCTCGTCCACCTGCGAGGACTGCCGGCTGTGCTCTGCACGCAATTTCTCCGGGACTGGTCGCGTCCCGGGATCTGGACGGTACCCCCGTACCGCAGCGGCGATCGCCGAATAGCCGGCGACCGAAGACTGCTAATGGCGGCGAACGATCAGTCTGTAAATAGCGCTGACCGGAACATGCCGCGATTAACTGAATGAGCGAAAAATAATTCCACCTTCGGGTGAAAACCCGCGTGTTTACGTGCGAAATTGCACGAATTCAGCGAAGCCCGCATCCGGGGGTTTCGGCGCGCGAGAAGGTGCGTCACCGGACGATGTGCACGCCCACTCGATCGAGTGAACGTGTGCGCAATCGTCCGTTGCTGGTCATGCCCGAGCCAGCGTCCGTCGCGCGGGCGCCAGGCCCCCTCGCGACGGTGCCGGATCAGTCGCGCAGGCGCGAGACCGTCAGCGCGTCGCCTCCCTGGTCGTCGCTCGCCGGAGCCGACTCCCGCACGTACGGGGACGACGAGAGCGCGCGACGCACGGCGCTCTTCATCGCACCGGTGCCGTGCCCGTGGAGCACGAACACGAAGTCGCGACTGTCGAGCATCGCCCGGTCGAGGAAATCCTGGAGCTTCTCGAGCGCTTCTTCGACGCGCGCGCCGCGCAGGTCCAGCGTGTTCGAAGCGCTTCGGATCGCGCGCTCGCGCCAGTCGCTGCCTCCGTTCTCGTCGTGGTGTGACGACGCTGCGCCGCGGGCAACGTCTCTGCCTCGCGTTTGCGCGCGGCCGCCGCGCGAGGCTGCGCGCGCAGGGGCCCTCTCCGGTACGATGATCTCCACTTCGCCCCGCCGGGCACGGACGGTCATCGATCCCACACGGATCTCGAGCGTCTCGAGCCCCGCTTCGACGACGTCGCCGCTGACACCGACGCCGATCACCCGCACGTGATCTCCCACTTGTGCCGGTCGGGACACCGCTTCGCGCGCTTGCCCGGCGCCCACGGCCGCTTCGCGGGCGGCGCGGATAGCCTGGCGCGCCTCGGCCGCCCGGCGCTCGTCCGCCTCGCCGCGAAGCGCGTCGAGGCGCCGGCGCACTTCGGCTTCCGCCTCGTCCAGGCGCCTGAGCGTCGCCGCCGCAGCTTTCTTCTCGAGCTCGCGTGCTCGTCCCTGGATCTCGCTCTCGCGTTCCCCGAGCGCAGCTTCGCGTTGCGCGATGGCCCGTGCGCGCTCTTGGGCTTCGCGAAACTGCGTGCCGAGGCGAGAGCGCTCTTCAGCCAGCGCCTCGAGAGCCTCCAGCGTCGCTCTTTCGCCTTGGTCCATCAGCTCGCGGGCCCGTTCGAGCAGGCTCGGGTCCAGCCCCAGCCGTGCAGCAGCGGCAAGGGCGTGGCTTTCGCCCACTTCACCGGGCACGACGCGGTAGGTGGGTTTCGCGTCACGGTACTCGAGCGCGGAGACCTGGATGCGCGCGTCGCCGGAATGCATCGTCTTGACCTGCGTGTAATGCGTCGTCGCAACGATGCGGGCACCGACGTCGGCAAGGCGCTCGATCACGGCGCGAGCGAGCGCGCCGCCCTGCGCAGGATCGGTTCCCGACGCGATTTCGTCGAGCAGCAGCAGGCTGCCGGGACCGGCCGCCTCCAGCATCGCCGCCAGCGTCGAAAGATGCGCCGAGAAGCTCGACAACCCTTCGTGCACCGTCTGCATGTCGCCGATGTCGGCAAGGACGGGATCGAAGACGTCGACGCGCGACCCGTCGCGCGCGGGAACAAAACAGCCGGCGCGCACCAGCAGCGCGCAAAGGCCGATCGTCTTCATCGCAATGGTCTTGCCGCCGGCGTTCGGTCCGGTGAGCACCAGCACCGGACGCCGCGGCTCGAGCACGAGATCGCTGGCGACGACCGTCGTCATCGACAACGCGAGCACCGGGTGACGTGCAGCGAAAAGCCGCAGCACGCCGTCGCGGCCGACTTCGGGTCGAGTAGCTTGGAGGCGCCGTGCGAGCTGGTCGCGCGCGCACGCAAGGTCGATGCGGGCACCGGCGTCGAGGGCGATACCGAGAGGTTCCGCGCACGCTCCCGCGGCGGCTGACAGCTCGGCGCGAATGCGTCGTTCCTCGTCGCGCAGCGCCGCTTCGGCCATTCGCTTCTGGTTGCCCGAGGGCACGATTGCCGCGGGCTCGACGAATACCGTCCGCTCGGTCCGCGACGCATCGTGGACGATTCCGAGCCCGAGCCCTTTCGCGTGCGCCTTGACCGGCACGACGAAGCGGTCGCCACGCGTCGTGACGTAGCGGTCCTGGAGAATGTCGGCGTACTCGGCGGACTCGAGGATTCCTTCCAGGGTGTCGCGGATGCTGCGCTCGAGGCCGGCGATGCGGCGGCGCAGCTCCCCGAGTACGGGATACGTCGTCGCCGAGAGCGCCCCGTGCTCGTCGAGGGCCGACTCAAAGGACCGGGACAGCGCCCGGTCGACGATTGCTGCCGTGCCGACACGTGCGAGCACGGGCGCCGCATTGCGGTTGGCCGCAAGGAAATCCTGGAGAGCCACGAGCGACGCCAGCGTGGAGCGCACGATGGCGATGTCCTCGAGGTCGAGAACCTCGCCGCGCGCCGCGCGCACCAGCATGTCGGTAATTTCTTCGGCTCCGGAAACCGGCGGACTTCCGAGCCCCCGTTCCTCCAGGGTGCGCAGCTCGTCGATCTCGTCGAAGCTCTCGGTGATCGCATCGATGTCGCTTCGAAGAGCGACCGACCGCGCGGCGCGGCGGCCTGCCGGCGTGCGGGCGCAGGAGGCCAGCATTTCGACGACGAACGGCCAGTCGAGGCCGGCCAGCGTGCGGTCGCCGAGCTGAGCGAGCCGGGCAATTCGAACTGGATCAGGAAGCGCCACCGACGGCCTCTTACCCCGGAAGATTCCGCAACGCCCGCACCTGTTGCCCCTCGCAGGATTCATCGCCGGGCCGCCCGCCTGGCAGGCGCCCAGGCGCCACCTCTTGCGTCACCGCGCCGTCCGACGCGAAATGGCCCCCGCCGCGACGGAGGGTCGGATGCTTTCGGATTACCGCGCAACGAGGTTCTCGTGGGAAGGAAGGGAGAAGTCGGTCTACGTGCGCGGCCAGGGGCCGGCCGTGATCGTGATCCACGAGATCCCAGGCATTACGCCGAAGGTCGTGCGCTTTGCCGACTGGGTGGTCGAAGCGGGCTTCCGCGTCTACATGCCGCTTCTGGTCGGTGAGGTCGGGCGCGCTCCTACCCATCTTTACGTGCTCGCGTCGATGGCGAAGGTCTGCATCAGTCGCGAATTCGCCGTGCTGGCCTCGCACCGCTCCAGTCCGGTCACCAACTGGCTGCGCGCGCTCGCCCGGCACGCGTCGGCGGAGACCGGCGGCGGACCGGTCGGCGCCGTCGGCATGTGCTTCTCCGGCAACTTCGCACTGTCGATGATGATGGAGCCGAGTCTGATGGCGCCGGTGCTTTCCCAGCCGTCGATGCCGTTCTGCATCGACGCGGCCCGCGGTGCGGCGCTGCACGTTTCTCCCGAAGAGCTTCGCTGCGTCAAGGAGCGCTGCGCGAAGGGCGACAAGGTGCTCGGCCTTCGCTTCAAGGGGGACTTCTCGTCGCCTGGCTCCAAGTTCGAGACGCTGCGACGCGAGATCGGCGATGCTTTCGAAGGCATCGAGCTCGAGGATTCCTGCGCGAACCCCGACGCGCTGATGAAACGGCCCCACAGCGTGCTGACCGAGCATCTGATCGACGAACAGGGACAACCGACGAAGCGGGCCGCCCAGCGCGTCATCGAATTCTTCGGCGAACGGCTGCGCGGGGGCGCGGCCGTGGCCGCGGGCTGAAGGCTGCCAATGGGCTCCGTGACAAACATGGGGATCGTTCGAGGGTTCACGCTGGCGGCGGCTCTGCTTGCGCTTCCGGCCGCAGCCCACGCGCAGTTTTCGTCGACGACCACGACGACGACGTTGTTCACCGGTACCACGACCACGACGATGTTCACTCCGGTGGACGTCAGCTCCGGCGGGGACTTCGAGGGAAGCTTCCCGGCCGGCTCCTTCGACGAGTACACGTTCACGCTGGATGCTCCGCGCGTGCTGGTCGCCGAGACCACCAACGGCTTTGGAGGCTGCCCCGGCGACACGATCGTCGAGCTGCTGCATCCCGGTGCGCCGTCCAACTGCGCCGGCCAGTACGGCGACGACCTTCCGTGCATGGCCTTCGACGACGACTCGGGAATCGCGCTGTGCTCGCGCCTCGTGCACCGCATCCTGCAGCCGGGAACCTACCTGATCCGCGTTTCCGTCTACGGAGGCGGAAAGCTCAACCGCTACTTCCTGCACGTCGAGTTCGACGAGGAGCAGTGCGGCAACGGCAAGGTCGAAATCACCGAGCAGTGCGACGACGGCAACCTCGCCGACGGTGATTGCTGCTCGTCATCGTGCATGTTCGATGCCAACGGAGCGTTCTGCGACGACGGCCTGTTCTGCGACGGCACCGACTCGTGCGATGGCGCCGGCCACTGCAGCAAGCACAGCGGCCAGATCTGTCCGGGTCCGGACGGCGACGCCAACTGCGCCGAGTCGTGCAGCGATGCCGCCGGCGGCTGCACGGGCCCCGACCCGAACGGCAGCCCGTGCGACGACGGCATCTTCTGCAACGGCACCGACACCTGTCTCAATGGAACCTGCAGCGTGCACAGCGGCAACCCGTGCGCCGGCCCGGACGGCGACAGCAACTGCTCGGAATCGTGCAGCGAGCTGAACAAGACGTGCACGGCGCCCGACCCGGACGGCTCGGTGTGCAACGACGGCGTGTTCTGCAACGGCAGCGACCATTGCCTGGGCGGAGCCTGCAACGTTCACAGCGGCAACCCGTGCCCGGGGCCGGACGGAGACGGCAACTGCTCGGAGTCCTGCAACGAGGGCAACAACACGTGCACGGCGCCCGATCCGGACGGCGCGGCATGCAACGACGGCCTGTTCTGCAACGGCACCGACAGCTGCCACAGCGGAAGCTGCAGCGCGCACTCGGGCAGCCCGTGCCCGGGCCCCGACGGAGACGCCAACTGCGCGGAGTCGTGCAACGAGCAGGGCAAGACCTGCAATGCACCCGATCCGAACGGCTCGCCGTGCGAGGACGGGCTGTTCTGCGACGGCACCGACACGTGCCAGAGCGGGCACTGCAGCGCGCATTCGGGCAACCCGTGCCCGGGTCCCGACGGGGACGCCAACTGCTCGGAGACCTGCAGCGAGCCGCTGAAAAGCTGCGAAGGCGCCGATGCGAACGGCTCGCCGTGCAACGACGGCATCTTCTGCAACGGCACCGACAGCTGCCTCAATGGAAGCTGCAGCGTACATTCGGGCAATCCGTGCCCAGGCCCAGACGGCGACGCGAACTGCTCGGAAACGTGCAACGAGCAGACGGCTGCCTGCACGGCTCCCGATCCGGACGGCTCACCGTGCAGCGACGGCTCGTTCTGTGACGGCGCCGACTCGTGCAGCGGCGGTGCCTGCAGCATCCACGCGGGCAACCCGTGCCCCGGCCCCGACGGCGACGCGAACTGCTCGGAATCGTGCGACGAGAACAAACACGCGTGCACGGCGCCGGACCCCGATGGATCCGCGTGCGACGACGGCCTTTTCTGCGACGGCACCGATACCTGCGCCGGCGGCAATTGCAGCCAGCATTCGGCGCCGGCCTGCCCAGGCCCGGACGGTGACAGCGACTGTTCCGAATCGTGCAGCGACAGCGCGGCCGGCTGCACGGGTCCCGATCCGAACGGCAGTCCCTGCGACGACGGCATTTTCTGCAACGGCGCCGACTTCTGCCAGAACGGCGCTTGCAGCGGACATGCCGGCAGTCCCTGTCCGGGCGCCGACGGCGACGGCAACTGCTCGGAGTCGTGCAACGAGAATACCAAGGCCTGTGACGCTCCGGATCCGGACGGCTCGGCGTGCGACGACGGCGTGTTCTGCAACGGCGCCGACAGCTGCGACGGCGGCCTGTGCGGTTTTCATCCGGGCGATCCGTGTCCCGGCCCGAACGGTGACGGCAATTGCTCGCAGTCGTGCAACGAGCAGGCAAAAGCGTGCGAGGGGCCGGATCCGGACGGCTCTGCGTGCGACGATGCGGTTTTCTGCAACGGTGCCGACACCTGCAGCGGCGGTGCATGCAGCGTGCACGCCGGCGATCCGTGTCCCGGCCCCGACGGCGATGGCAATTGCGCCGAATCCTGTGACGAACAGGCAAAAGCCTGTGATGCCCCCGACGCATTCGGCTCGTGGTGCGACGACGGCAACCCTTGCACCGTGACGTCTTCCTGTGATGGTGACGGCAATTGCGCCGGCGGCGCCCCGACCAACTGCAACGACAACGACGACTGCACGACGGACGCGTGCACCAATGGCGGCCTCGGCTGCTCGCACACGCCGATCCCGAATTGTCCCGCCGTGACCTGCGGCGACGTCAACGGCGATTCGAGCATCAAGGCTTCCGATGCGCTGAGCATCCTCAAGGCCGCGGTGGGAGGCACCCAGTGCCAGGGCAAGGTCTGCGTCTGCGACGTCAACTCGAGTGGAACGCTGACGGCTTCCGACGCGCTGCTGGTGCTCAAGTTCTCGGTCGGCATCCAGGTCACCCTCGCCTGCAATTGCTGACGGTCCACCGCTGCCCGGCGCGACGAGCGCACCAGGCCCGCGCTTGATCGGTCCGTCGCGGGCACCTAGGTTCGGCCGGATGCAGCTTTGCCGATGCACTGCGGCAGCGCGTCGTGCGATGACGGCTGCGTTCGTTGCTCTCTCGCTGATGGCAACGACGATGCCGGTCGCGGCCGAGGAGCGTCCCAAGTGGGAGCTCGGAGTCGGCGGCGTGTTTTACGGGCAGCCCGATTACACCGGTTCCGACCAGTACCGTTTCCACGCGTTGCCGTTCCCGTGGATCGTCTATCGCGGGCCGCGTCTTCGCCTCGACCGCGAATCGATCCAGACGAAGATCTTCGCCGCCGATTTCGTGCACCTGGACCTGTCGGCGGGCGGCCAGGTTCCCGTCAACAGCAGCAGGAACGACCGGCGCCGCGGCATGCCGGATCTCGACTGGATCGCCGAGCTCGGACCGACGCTGATCTTCCCGGTCCGCCAGTCCGGCGACGGCCGGCACACGCTGCAGGTGGACGTTCCGGTTCGCATCGCGCTGGCGATCGATACCGACAACTTTTCGTACGAAGGCTTCGTTGCCAGTCCCAAGCTCGTCTACCGCTACGAGCCGGAAGCCTGGCGCCTGGAGGCCAATGCCGGGCTCGAGTTCGCGAGCGACGATTACGACCAGTACGTCTACGGCGTTGCGCCACGCTTCGCGACGACGACCCGCCGCGCTTACGGCGCAGATGGCGGCTATGCAGGAGTGCGCCTGGCCGCCGGCGTCAGTCGCTACTTCGGTCCTTTTTACGCCGGTCTGTTCGTTCGCTACGTCAACCTGGACGGCGCGAGCTTCGAGAACAGTCCGCTGGTGGCGACGCGCAGCGCAGTCGTCGGAGGCATTGCGATCGGCTGGGTGTGGCTGAAATCGAGCGAGATGGTTCCGGTAGGCGCGGAGGCCAACGTTGCGGCGCGAAAGGCGCGAGCGCCAGCCGCGCCGCCAGAAGGCTCGCGAGCGCCAGCCGCGCCGCCGGAAGGCTCCCGGGCGTCAGCCACGCCGTCCGAAGACTCCGCCGCGCCGCCCGAACATTCGCACGCGCCCGCCGCTTCTCCCGCGCCCGCGAAAATCGATTCCGCAGCGAGGCCGGCCGGATGAAGCGAGCCTCCGCTTCGTGCCGCCTTGCCGCAGTCGGCATGGCCAACGCGCTCGGCAACGATCCCGACCAGTGCTGGCAGCGCCTCGTCTGCGGCGACACTTCGCGCTTCGTGCGGCGCGCCGGGCTCGCGCCCGAACGAGAAATTCTCGTCGCAATGGTCGATGCCGGGCTGCCGCAGCTCGGCGAGGAATTTGCCGAATACGACTGCCGCAACAATCGCCTCGCCGCGTACGTGCTCGGCCAGATCGAAGCGCCGATCCGCAGCGCGATCGATCGTTTCGGCCGCGGCCGCGTCGCGGTCGTCGCGGGCACCAGTACCTCCGGCGTCGGCGACGCCGAAGAAGCGATCCGCATTCGCGAGCGCAGCGGAGCCTTGCCGCGACGATTCCGCTCGGCGCAGCTGGAGTTCGGCGGGATCTCCGAGTTCGTATCGAGCTGGCTCGGGGTGACCGGACCGTCGTTCACGCTCTCGACGGCGTGCTCTTCCGGGGCGAGGGCCCTGGCCTCTGCACGCGCGCTGCTGGCCATGGGGGTTGCCGACGCGGTGGTCTGCGGTGCGACCGACACGATCTGCGGGCTCACCTGCAACGGCTTCAGCTCCCTCGGCCTCGTCTGCGAAGAGCTGACCAATCCCTGCAGCCTGCACCGCTGCGGTCTCACGCTCGGGGAGGCCGGTGCGTTCTTCGTCGTCGAGCGCGAGGAGGGCGGCGTGCAACTCGTCGGCGTCGGCGAATCGAGCGAGGCGCACCACATGTCGGCGCCGGATCCGGACGGCGCCGGCGCGCTTTCGGCAATGCGATCGGCGCTCGAGGACGCAGGCCTGGCGCCCGAAGATATCGCCTACCTCAACATCCACGGTACCGGTACCCCGGCCAACGATGCCATGGAGTGCCGTGCGATCTCCGCGCTGTTCGGCGAGCGCACCCCGGTAAGCTCGACCAAGCCGCTGACGGGCCATACGCTCGGCGCGGCGGGAGCTACCGAGGCCGCCTTCTGCGCGCAGATTCTCGAGCGTCGCGACGGCGACGAGCTGCTGCTGCCGCCTCACCGCTGGGATGCGGCGGCCGATCCGGCCCTGCCTCGCCTCGATTTCGTCGGCGATGCGCGTCGCGCCCGCGTCGGTCCGACCGCGTGGCTCATGAGCAACTCGTTCGGATTCGGCGGCAACAACTGCACGCTGGTGCTGGCGGCGTCACGGCCATGATCGACGTCGTCGTTTCGCGCTGGTCGGCCTGGGCTCCGGGCATCGAAGACGAGAGCGCGTGGCAGCGCTGGGCGAAATCGCCCGAGCGGCTGCGAGCCGACGGAGTACCCGAGGCGCGCGAGATCCCGGCAATGCTGCGCCGCCGCTGCACGCCGCTGTCGCGCGCGATGCTGACCGCGGCCTGGGGTGCGACGACGGTGGATGATCGCGAACGCGCACGCACGGTATTCGCGTCCCGCTACGGCAGCATCAACGAGTCGGTGCCGCTGCTGAAGAACATTGCCCGCGACGAGCGCATGTCGCCGTCGCGCTTCACGCACACGGTGCACAATGCGCAGTCGGCGCTGTTCTCGATCGCGGCGGGGAACCGCCGCGCGGCCAGCGCGCTGTCGGCTCGCGCCGAGTCTTTTGCGTGCGGCTTTCTCGAAGCGGCCACCCACCTGCACCGCGAGCCGGGACGGCCGGTGCTGCTGGTGACGGGAGATGTCCCGCTGTGCGAGGACTTCCACTCGCTGATCGACGATCCTCAGGCGGTCTACGCGGTTGCTCTCCTGCTCGAGTCGCACGGCGCCGGCACCGCGCTCGGGTTCGACGTACGCGGCAGCGACGAAACAGCGGTCCCGGGTGTGGCGGTCGCGGCCGCTGAAGCCGATCGCCGCGGCTGGTCGGACGCAGCGGAATTCCTGCGCTGGATGCTCGCCGGCGAAAGCCGCCTCGTGCTGCCGGGCAACGGCCGCCAGTGGATCTGGACCAGGCGCGGGCAGTAAATCCGGATCAGCAACGCCCGGCCGAGCGCTCGATTTCGGCCAGGCGCGCGAGCTCCGTCCTCATCTGCATCGCCCATGCCTGCGAGCGGCGCCCGCGCTCGGTGTTCGCCGAAGGAAACATCCTCGCAAGCACGCGGTCGAGCGGGCCCTGGCCGTAATAACGGAACCACGCTTTGCGCCACAGGAACTCGGCGGCGCTGGACACGCCGATCAGCAGCCAGAGCTGCCAGTCGGTCCATGCTTGGGCAGCATCGACGTTGCCGCCGAGCGCCAGCACGGTCGTCACCACGGCGCTGGCCGCGAACAGGAGGCCCCAGGCCGCCGTCAGCTTGCGGCAGTACGGACCGATGAAATCGGGCGCGAGCGGCTGGGAAATGCGCGCGGCTTTCTCGATCAGCGACGCTTCGTCGTCGAGGCTCGCCAGCATCACGCCGGCGACGATCGCGTGCACCGCGGCGGGCACCAGCGCCAGCGCCACGGCGGAGTCGGTCGCAACGGCCACGGCCGGCATCGCCAGCAGCGCGATACGCTCGAATGCCGACAGGGAATCGTGATGGCCGGGCGAAAGCCCGCGCAGCCCGAGCGAAGCCGCGAGCGCGATTGCCAGCAGCAGCGCCGCTGCCGTGCGCACGCCGACGGCTTCGACGAGAGCGCCTCCCGCAAGACCGCTGAGCATCACGAGCAGCGCAGCCGCCAGCAGGCCAAGTGCCTGCGAAGGCGTAAGGTCGGCCGGAGGACGAAACGCGTGCGCCGCGGTCACCGGCGCGTCGCCGGTTGCCGAGCCGGCGATCACCTGCGCGTGGCGACGCAGCACTTCGCGCCGCGCGTCGTCGATTTCGAACGCAGCGTGACCCGGATCGCGCATCGTATCGCTCGAGCCCGCCATTCAGACGATGGGCTGGTTGCCGACGAATGCGGAAAGCGGCAGCGGCGGGATTTCCGGGGAAGCCGCCCGGCCGAGCAGCTCCGCGGAGCTGCGCCGGACGGTATTGAAGATCTCGGTCTGCTTCTCGAGAACGCGCCTGCGCGAGCGCGGCAGCCCGACTTCCGAAATGAAATCGATGTTCTCCAGGCCGAACGAGAATTCGCCGAGGTTGCGCGCGTAAAAGCGGCCTTCTTCCCGCAGCGTCTTCGCGACGTCACGGAACAGGTCGCCGAAGGTGCACAGGGCCTGCAGCACCAGCGGCCGCAGGCGCATCTGGCTCTTCAGCCAGGCGCGGTCCAGGTGCTGGTCCTGCATGTACGACGTAACCCAAAGGTTGAAATAGGAAGCGATGTCGAGCTCCCATTTGACGCGCGTCAGCTCGAAGCTGCCGAACGTCGGGTACTGCCCGCGGTAGAGGTTCAGCGTCGCTTCCTGGCGGAACTGGAGGAAGTCGTTGTAGAGCTGCACTCGCTCGGCGATCTCGCACGCACCGCTGCCGCCGAGGTCGCGCTCGACCAGGTCGCACAGCATGTCGTTCTCGAGGGCGATGAAATCGGTGCCCGGGCTGTACAGCGGATCGGCCGCCGTCGCAGCCTCGCCGACCAGGCCCCAGCGCGCCTGGCTGAAGAACGCCTTCGTGTTGTAGGCGATCTGCGAAAAGCTGCCGACGTCGATCGGCGAAGAGCCGGCCATCAGCGAGCGCACGGCCGCGTGGCTGTCGAGAAAAGCGCGGAAGCCCTCGGCGCTGCGGATGCCCGGCGCCTCGGTGGCCGGGAGGCCGACGACGCCGACGCTCGTGACGCCGTCCCTCAGCGGAATGAACCAGATCCAGTAGCCGGGGTACCAGAAGTGCACCGTCGACAGGCCGCGCGTCGAATGGCGCACCCGCTCGTGAAACTCCGACGGACCGACGCTGTCGATGTCGACGACATCGCCGAAGCGGCCCCAGACGGCGCCGATGCGGTGCTCGTCCTCGCGGACGCGAAGGTTCTTCGCGCGTGCGAGCAGGTCGGCGCGGCCGGCGGCATCGACGACCCAGCGTGCCGTATGCGTCTCGGTGCCGAGCGGTCCTTCGACGCGGATCGTGTGCATGCCGCCGTCGTCGCGAACGTCGACCGGAACAGCGCGCACACCGGTGCGCATCTCGATGCCGCTCTCGGCGTTCATCTCGCGAAGGTCGGACTCGATGCGGGCGCGATCGATCTGGAAAGCGGCGTGAAACGGGAAGTTGACCGGCCCGATCTCGCTCATGCTCTGCAGGGAAGCGCTCTTCTGCTCGTTGTCGAAGAAATAGCGCAAGCCGTTCTTCGGATAATGACGGTCGTAGAGGTAGCGCAGCAGGCCCTGGCGACGCACGAGGTAGCTCGCACCGATCTCGACGGTCGCCTCGCCGACCTTGAACGAAGTCTCGGTGTTCTTCTCGAATACGGCGATGGCGAGGCCGGGCATCTGGCGACGAAGCTGGCGCGCCAGCAGCTGGCCAGCGAAGCCGCCGCCGAGGATCGCGACGTCCCACGCCTGGCGGCTCACAACATTCCCCCGTTCACCGAGATCACCTGGCCGGTGATGTAAGCCGCGCCAGCCGAGAACAGAAATGACACCGTCGCGGCCACTTCCTCGGGCCTGCCGAGGCGCTGCATCGGAATGCGCTTGGTGATTTCGTCGACCGGAGCGCCGGCGATCATCTCGGTGTCGATGAGGCCGGGGGCGACGCAATTGACGGTGATGTGGCGCTTGGCGAGCTCCTGCGCCAGCGACTTGCTCGCCGCGATGACGCCGGCCTTGGACGCCGCGTAGTTGGCCTGCCCGCGGTTTCCCGACAGCGCCGCGACGGAGGAGATCGCGACGACGCGGCCGCCGCCGTGACTTCGTACCATCGGCATCAGCAGAGGATGGGTGACGTTGTAGAACCCGTCAAGGTTGGTGCGGAGCACCCGGTCCCAGGCCTGCGGTTTCATCGCGGGAAGCGGTGCGTCGTCGTGGATGCCCGCGTTGAGCACGAGGCCCCAGAACGCGCCGCTTTGCTTCACGTCCGCTGCAAGAACCGCCGCCGTCTGCTCGCGGTCGGCGACGTCGAACGCGAGCAGCGGAGGGCGCCGGCCGCGCACCGCTTCGACCTGCGCGGCCGTCGCTTCGGCGGCGTCGCGGCCTGCGCGGTAGTGCACGACGACATCGAACCCGTCGGTCGCCAGCGCGATCGCGATCGCACGGCCGATGCCGCCACTGGCGCCGGTGACGAGCACGCGGCGGGATGCAACTGGGTTCGACATCGTGCGGCGATCCGCGCCGGGCTCAGCCGGAGGCGGAAAAATCCTCCACCAGAGCCTCGAAGCTGTCCAACAGATAGACCGTGAGGACGCCTGAAACCACAGGCTCCGCCTCGCCCTCCCGTCGCACTGCGCAGTCGAACGCCATCATGCGCCGGCTCGCCCGCACCGGCTTCGCCGTGACTTCGAGCCTGAGGTCGGGATCGAAGCGGTCTGCTGCGAAGGCAAGACGGCGCGATCCGAGGAAAAAGCCGGGCCGCGGCGGCCGGCCGGCGCGCCGGTCGAGAAGGCCTCCGTGGGCCGCTACGGCCTGGGCCATGTATTCGAGGCCGACCCAGGTCGGGACGGCGCCGTCGTCGCCGCGGTAGAGCGTCGAAGCTCGCGGATCCACCGTGCATACCGTTGCCTCGTCGTCGTGTGCGACGACGCGTTCCAGCAGCACCGCGGAGCCTCGGTGCGGGAGCAATTCGGTGATCGGCGGGAACGGAGGCATGGACGATGCGTCATGCATCGCCGCGCTCCCGGTCTCCCCAGTAGTCGAAGAAGTTGAACCACTGGTACGGGGTGCGCAGGCACGTCTTCTCGATCTCGCGGACGTATTCGCGAAGCAGCGCGTCGGCGCGGCGGCGCCGCGGCAGCGAAGGCTCCAGATCGAGGCCGAGCACTTTTGCAGACGATTCATACGTCCGGTCGTCCAGCCGGATGCACTGGGTGTGGACGACCGGGCAGCCGATCACCGTTGCCAGCGTGAACGGTGCCAGCGAGAACGGCGTCTGCCGCCCGAGAAACTCGACGGAGACCGGCTTCTCGCGGGTGCCGGGCACGATGCGGTCGGCGAGAATGCCGACGAACTCGCCGCGCGCGATGCAGTCGCGCACGAGGAACGTCGTCTTCAGCGAATTCGGCTCGATCTCGAGCACGTGGATGCGGCTGTCCGGATCGAGCTGCTCGAAAAACGCGTTGATGCGCGGCGCATGCTGCGTGAACATCAGGACGTTGACCGTCATCCGGTACTTCTGCGCGAGAAGTCGCATCAGGTCGTAGCTGCCCTGGTGGGCACCGACGAGGAAGGCGCCGCGCCCGCTGGCTGCCAACTCGAACATCACTTCGCTGCCGCTGTGGCGGAACTCGATCTGGCCGAGGTTGCCCGACCACACGACGATGCGATCGAAGATGTTGATCGAGAATTCGTGGACGTGGCGCAGCACCGAGCGGAGAGTTGGTGGAGGCCCCAGCGCCCTGCGGCCTTCGGGAGTCGCCCAGAGCGTTGCCAGGTAGGTGCGCGAAGCCCGGCGTGCGCCGCCGGCGGCAATCACGAAGTACAACGCGGCGACCTGCAGCACGACGAGGCAGAAGCGCCGCCCGAGGCGGCGGTGCATCGTCTCGAGCAGACGGAGGGCCGCCAGCGAGCCCCGCTCGGGAATGCTGCCCCACCACGGCGCGGACGATGCGCCCCCGGCCGAGGATGCGCTCGCGGAGGATGCTGTTGCGGAGGATGCGCCCGGCGGCTCCGCCTCGGTGGCGGCGCCGCCGGGCGCGTCACTGTGGCCCTGCGCCGCCTGGACGTGCCGCGCGTGGCGCTGTTGCGGATTTTTTTGGGCCGTCACCGGCCTGCGCAGCCCGGCGTCGCGGCCAGTTGCTCGCGTGCCGCGGCATCGGCGGCCTCCAGCTCCCGCGCCCGGCGCCGCGCCAGGAGGATCCACGGCGCCGCCAGCGGCAGCTCGGCCAGCAGGCGTGCGTACGTGGCGGCCAGCTCGAGGTTGTCGCGGACCATGTCGAAGTGGGACACGCCGTCCTCGGGATAGGAGACGTGTGTCGGAATGTTGAGAATCGGCAGTCCCGCGCGATACAGGCGCACGGCGAACTCCGGATCGTGGGTCATGCGGTCGCCGGTATGCGAAGTCCTCTCGACTTCGAGCGCGGCGACAAGAGGCATGCCGCGATAGCCGCACAGTGGATCTGCGACCGCCATCGATCCGCAGGCGAGCCAGACGAGGCCGCGCGAGAGCTGGCGACCCCAGACGCGGACCGACGGAGCATCGTCGCCGAACTCCGGCTCCCCGAAGACGACGGCAGACGGGTTGTCGCGCATCGCCTGCACGAACAGCGGAATGTCGTCGGTGTCGTGCTGCCCGTCGGCATCGATCTCGACGGCATGCGTGAATCCGCGCGACACGGCGTGATGATAGCCGCTGCGCTTGGCGGCGCCCTGCCCGCCGTTGGTTTCGCGCCAGACGATGTCCACCCACGCATGCTGCTGCGCCAACGCGCGAAGAATACGCCGGGCGTGCTCGCTGCTGCCGTCGTCGACGAGCACGCACGGCAGGCCGTGGGGCTCGAGCCTTCGCAGAAGGCTGCCGATGGCGTCCGAGTGCTCGTAGTGCGGGATCAGCAGGCAGATGCGTACGGCGGGCGTTGTCACGACGGTTCCCCTGCGTCGTCGGCGATCACGACCCGGCCGCTGGCGAACACGCGTTCGGCGTGGCGCAGCACGAACTGCGCACGGGAGCCTTCGACGGAAAGCTCGAGCGTGAAGACCTGTGCCGGTCTCAGCACGTTCCTGAACTTGATGGCTTCCATGGCGCGGACGGCCACCGGGCGTCCCATCGCACGCGCGAGCGCGGCCATGACCCAGTGCACCTGAACGGCTCCCGGCACGAGCGGGAACGCTTCGTAGTGCCCTTCAAGGTAGGCGAGATCGCAGGGTACGACAAACTCGCCGCGGTAACGGCCGGGGCCGCTTTCTTCGTGGAGCAGCACCGGCTCGACCACGTCGCCGGCGGGGCGCGCAAGACGTGCCTCGACCTCGGCCGCGACCAGCTTGCCGCGCGCATCGAACGGAAGAGCGTCGGCGAAGCGCCATCGCTTCGGCACCGCGACGGGGTCCCAGCGCTCGGCAACGTGGGCCGCAAGCATTCTGGTCGTTGCGCGGCGACCTTGCGCGGCGAGCAGGTGTTTCCCGCCCGGCGCGAGCACGACGACAGCGCCGAGACGCGAGCCGCCGCGGCTCTCATAAACTGCTGCCGCGACGTCGGCGACGTGCTCGTGGGCGCGCAGCCAGTCTTCGATCTCGGGCAGCGCGAGCGTTTTCTCGCCGATCTTCGCGACGCGGTCGCTGCGGCCGAGCAGCCGGAACCCCGCGCCGCCCTGCGCTGCGCGATCGGCCATGCGAAACGAAGCAGGAACCGCCGTCGAACCGTCTTCGGAGCTGACGAATGGAGACGTAACGACGAGCCGGGACTCTGCATCGATCACGACGGAGACGGGCAGCATCGGCGTCCACGACGGGTTCGGCGCGGCTGCGCACGCGCGGCGATACGCGACACCGCCCGTTTCGGTCGATCCGAAGATCTCCACCGGAGCGCGGCCGATGCTTTGCTGCAGCGCCAGCGCGGTCGCAGTCTCCAAAGGGCCGCCCGACGAGAAAATTTCGACGATGCGAGACGCCTGCGCAGCAAGTCGCGAAGAGCCGGCAAGACGACGCAGATGGGCAGGGCTGGAAACCACGATGGATCGCGGCATTCGCGAGACCTGCACGATCAGCTCTTCGGGAAGCAGGAAGCTCGTGCGCGCAAACGGCCTGCCGGAGGCGAGCGGCCACAGGACCCGGAACAACAGGCCGTAAAGATGGTGGGCCGGCACCGTCGCGAGCACGACGGCATCGGCATCGAGCGCGGCGCCGAACTGCCGTTCGAGCTCGACGACCTCGTCCTCGAGATGACGCAGCGCCTTGAGGACGACCTTGCCGGATCCGCTGGTGCCGGACGTGTAGATCTCCACCAGCGCCGCGTCGCGATCGATCGCGACGCCCGAGCCGGCGCTCGAACGCTGCTGCAGGGAGGCGGGCTCTGCCTGCAGGCCGTCGCCGTCGCGGCCCGCGCCGATCACGCGGTCGCAGCGCCGTTTGAGCTCGGCCAGCGTGCCCGGCTGCAGGTTCGGAGGCAGCACGACGCGGGCGCCGACCAGCGCCGCGCCGAGAAGCACGACGGCGACGTGCCGGGCGTCTTCGCTGGCCAGCAGCCAGCGCGCGCCGCGATCACCGGACATCGGCGCAGCAAACTGCCGCAGCTCGCCAAGGAATGCGGCGTGTCGCGACGCTGCTTCGGCAGACGACGATTCGCCGATGACCGCAGGATCGGTGGCGCCGCCGCGGACGTCCGCGGCTGCGCTGCCGGCGGCGACGAGGAGGTCGTGAAGGGGAAGGGACGGCTTTACAGCCATCGCAACGCAGGCGGCCGCTCGCGCGTCACCGCGTGCCGTCGGTCCGCGCGGCCAGCGCAGTGACGATGTCGCCGACCGTCGTCATGGCCTGGATCTCCTCGTCGGTGATCGAGACGTGCAACAGCGCTTCGAGCCGCACGACGATCGTTACGCCGTCGATGCTGTCGAGGTCGAGGTCGTCGACCAGGCGGGCGGACGAAGTCACCTGCCCGGGATCGAGCTCGAATTCGCGCACCAGGATGGAGCGGACCCGCTCCAGCAGCTCGGTTTCGGTCACGGTCAGCGGATACGCTCGGTAGCGACGAGGTCGGCCAGCGCCGCCACCGATGCGAAGATCTTTTCGTTGCGCTCGGGATCGTCGGTAATGACGACGCCGTATTTTTCCTCGAGCCCCATCGCCAGCTCCAGCGCGTCGATGGAATCGAGACCGAGTCCTTCGATGAAAAGGGGCGCATCGGTCTCGATCTCGTCGGGACGGATGTCCTCGAGGGCGAGTACCTCGACGATCAGGGCCTTGATATCGGCGATCAGGGATTCATGCGTCTGCAACGTCGGGCTCCTGGAGATAAATGCGGACAAGGTCTTCGGTCATGCGGCGCGCGGCGATCGGAAGGCCGACGCCCGCGCCGTCGTAGGCGGCCGGATCGAGACGTCCGGCGATGCGCAGCTCGAACCGCGACGTTCCGCCGGCGACTTCGTGCCACCTGCGGCCGCTGCCAAGCATGCGCGGACGGCAGCGGATCGTGACCGCGACGATCGGGGCGCCGCTGGCCAGCGCGATGTGCGCCGCGCCGCGGCGGAATTTCCCGTAGCTCCCCCACGGGGAGCGGGTCCCTTCAGGGAACACGAGCAGCTTGCGGCCCCGCACCAGCCTGGCCGCGCAGTCGTCGACGGCCGATTGTCCCGCGTCGTTGCGCACGTAGCCGGCGGCGTCGATCGCACGCGACAGGAAGGGGCTGTTGGCAGTCCAGCCGGCGTTGACGATGCAATCCATCTGCGGGAAGTGGCTGCCAATCAGCACGACGTCGAGCATCGTCGGGTGGTTGGCGACGACGATGCAGGCTCCTTCGCCCGCCAGCTGTTCCAGCTCTTTCGAATCGACCGTCAGGATGCGCACCAGGCGAAGCCACGCGAGGCTCAGCGCGTAGGCGCGCCGGATTGCCCCCTGGACCGCGAGCTCGGCCCGCTCGGGGCTTTTCGCGAGACGTCGAACCAGCGGCGCGACGACGAACGCGACGAAGAGAGCCGAAATCCCGAACTCGACGAACGCCGAACCCAGGCGCACCTGCCGCCACAAGCGCGCAGCGCCCGCACGCGGACGGGCCGCCCGGCGCGGCATAGCAGGGGGCAGGGCTTCCCACGGGAGCACCGGAGCAGGTTCTGTCTGGCGTGCCGAGTGCACTTCGTGCGACCTCGCCATCCGCTTGGTTACCTCATCCCGGCTCGAAAACGAAGGGGGCACCAGCGCGGGCGCCGCGAGGAAAACCGACTGAAGTTCACCTTTTCCCCGTCCCGTCCCGACTCGATTCCGATGCGGGGCCACCCTATACCTCGCAGCGATGACGGCCCGGATTACCGAGACGGCAGCGGCCGGCACGGCGGGTCGTGCGCGAGTGGTCTTCGGCGAGGCGACCGTCGGGGTCGACGAGGTCGCCTCGGTGGCCGAAGGCCGCGCCGAAGCGGAAGTCAGCACCGATCCCGCATGGCTCGCGCGTCTCGAAGCGGGACGCCAGGCGCTGGAGCGCCGGCTGCGCCTCGGGCGGCCAGTATACGGCGTCTCGACCGGAGTCGGTGCGTCGGTGGAGAACGAGGTTCCTGCCGACCTCCAGGCCGACCTCGCCCAGAACCTTTTTCGATTCCACGGCTGCGGCACCGGCGCGATGCTCGACGAAGTCGAGGCGGCGGCCGTCGTCGCGGCGCGCCTGGCCTCGCTCTCGCGCGGCTATTCTGCGGTGCGTCCCGTCGTGCTCGTCTCGCTTGCGACACTGCTGCGCACGCGGGTGCTGCCGCGCATTCCCGAAGAGGGCTCGGTGGGCGCCAGCGGCGACCTGACGCCGCTTTCGTACGTTGCCGCGCTTCTGGCCGGCGAAGGAGAAGCGATTGTGCGCGGTCGCGTCGTCGCTGCCCGCGACGCGCTGGTCGAGGCCGGCCTCGAGCCTCTCGAGCTCGCGCCCAAGGAAAGCCTGGCGCTGATGAACGGCACCAGCGTAATGGCCGGCATCGCCGCGCTCGTCGTCGTGCGCGCGCAGAGGCTGGCCCGGCTTGCCGCTGCAATCACCGCGATGACGAGTGCAGCCACCGGTGGCAACCGCGAGCATTTCGATGATGGCGTGCTCGGGCTCAAGCCCCATCCGGGAACGATCGAGACGGGTGCGTGGATCCGCTCGTTTCTTGGCAGCGAAGCCGCGCCGGCGCCCGAGCGCCTGCAGGACCGCTATTCGGTGCGTTGCGCACCGCACGTCATCGGCGTTCTCGTCGATGCCATCGCGCTCGCCCGCCGCGTGCTCGACGTCGAGATCTCCGGCGTCAACGACAACCCCGTGGTCGATCCCGAGACCGGCAGCGTGCTGCACGGCGGGAACTTTTACGGAGGACACGTCGTGTTCGCGGTCGATGCGCTCAAGGGCGCAATGGCAGGCGTCGCCGACCTCCTCGACCGCCAGCTCGTGCTGCTGTGCCTCCCCGAGACCAGTGGCGGCCTGCCGGCCAACCTCGTCTCGGTGCCCGATCCCGAGGGTGTCTCGCACCACGGTTTCAAGGCGATGCAGATCTCTGCTTCGGCGCTCGCCGCCGAGGCCGCCAAGACGAGCCTTCCTGCGGCAGTGTTCAGCCGCAGCACCGAGTCGCACAACCAGGACAAGGTCAGCATGGGGACGATGGCCGCGCGCGAATCCAGGCGCGTCGCCGAGCTTTCGGAGACAGTGGGCGCGATCGTACTGCTCGCGTCCTGCCAGGCCGTCGACCTGAGGCTCGCGCGCGGCGGCCGGATCCCTGCTCTGCTCGTGCGGCTGCACCAGGCCGTGCGCGGCCGCGTGGAAATGCTGCGCGAAGACCGGCGCCAGGATGTCGACATCGCGTCGGTGCTCGCGCTGCTTCGCTCCGGAGCGCTGCCGCTGGACGCGGACGAGGGTGCCGGCGCGCGCGCCTCGCGAGCGACGCGGCGAATCGGGCCGGCATGAGCCAGCGGCTGAGGCAGACGAGCGTCGATCTGGAAGTGCCTTTCCACGACATCGACGGGCTCGGGATCGTCTGGCACGGGCACTACTACAAGTACCTCGAGCTGGCGCGCACTCGCCTGCTGCGCTCGGTCGGGCTCGATGCAGGCGACCTCGTCGGCCCGCTGTTTCGCTTCGTCATCGTCGAGAGCCACTGCCGCTACACATCCGCTTTGCGTTACGGAGACCAGGCGCGCGTCAGCGCGTGGTTCGGCGACATCCAGCACCGAATCCGTGTCGCGTACGAGATCACGAACCTGGCAACGTCGCGCCGCGCGGCACGGGGCCACACGATCCTGGCGACGACGGATCCGGCCGGCCGCCTGCTGCTCGAGACTCCGCCGCGCATCGTCGAGCGCATCCTTGGATAGAAGGTTGCGGAAAAACCCGTCCAGGCTCGCGCTGCCGGCCGCGATCGCGGTCGCGACGATTGCCGTGACCCCGTGGCGCAGCTGGGCAGCGCCCCGGGGCGCATCTTCTGCTCCCGCCGGAGCTTCCTCCGCGCCGGCATCGCCGTCAGCCGCGACAAAACCACCGGTATCTCCACCAGCAGCGTCGCAGCTGCCGCAGACCCGCGATCTTTCATCGCTGCTTGCCGGCATGCGCTCGAGCCGGGGAGTGGTCGCCGAGTTCCAGGAGACGCGGGAGCTCGCACTGCTGTCGTCGCCGCTCGAGGCGACCGGCGCCATCTATTTCATCCCACCGTCGCGCCTGGTGCGCGTCGTGACGAGCCCCGGCCACTCGCGCCTGGTCGTCGACGGCGACAAGGTGCGATTCGAAGACGAAACCGGACACAAGGACCTCGACCTTTCGTCGAGCCCGATCGCGCGCCAGATGATCGACAGCTTCGTCGTCCTGTTCGACGGCGACGAGACGAGGCTGCACCAGCTCTACGACGCGCAGTTCCACACCGACGGCCAGGCGTGGAGCCTGCACCTGACGCCCCGCTCGATGCCGCTCGATCGCATGATCAAGTTCTTCGAGATGAGTGGAACCGGACCGACGATCGATCGGATGGAAGCGGTGGAGCCCGACGGCGACCGCACGGTGACGCGCTTCGGCCGCACCGAGACCCAGCACGAGTTCTCGAAGACGGAGCTCGCCGAACTGTTCGGCGACGCGCACGCGCCGTGAAGATCTTCGCGATCCGTGCCGGGTTCCTGCTGTTTCTGGCCGCCCTCGTCGCGTTCAGTCTGACGCGGCTCGACTTCAGCACCGACATCACAAACTTCATGCCCGACGGCAGCGACGCCGACCTCGGCCTGCTCGCACGCCACCTCGCGCGCAGCGACCTCGCGCGCACGATGATGCTGACGGTCGGCTCCCCGTCGGGGGCGGTCGGCGAAGAGCGCATCGCCCAGGCGGTCGTCGATCTTCAGAAAAGCCTGGCCTCCGATCCGGAAGTCGCGTGGGTGCGAAGCGGTCCGCAGGACAGCGACTACGAGCAGATCTGGAAAGTCTACTTTCCCCACCGTTTCGGCCTGTTTTCGCTCGATCCGGAAAAAGAAATCCCGGCGATGACGACGCCGGAGGCGATCGCAAAGGATGCCGAGAAGGCGCGCCAGGCACTGGCTTCTCCGGCCGCCGCGCTGGTCAAGCGCACGCTGCCTGACGATCCGCTCGGCATTTCCCAGCAGATCCTCGACCGCCTCCAGGACGACAGCCCGATGCTGTCGGTGCGCCACGGCGTGTTCTTTTCCCACGACGGCTGGGGAGTCCTGCTGCTGTCGAGCAAGGCTTCGGCGTTCGACGCCAAGCGACAGGAACCGCTGCTCGCCGGCATCGACGCGCGCTTCGCCGAGATCCGCGCGAAGGACGGCGGCGACCTCGCGCTCGAAAAGAGCGGCGCGAACCGTTTCGCGGTCGACGCCCAGCGCTCGATGCTCGGCGACATGTGGTGGATCATGGCGACGTCGATGCTCGGGATCTCGGCCATCGTGCTCGTCTACTTCCGCTCGGCCGGCCGCTTCCTGATCACCCTGCTGCCCTCGCTCGGCGGCATCATCGTCGCCACTGCGCTCGGCATCGTCGTCTTCGGCAACCTCGACGGCCTGACTCTCGCGTTCGGTGCCAGCCTGATCGGCGTCGCGATCGACTACCCGATCTACCTGCTGAACCACGTGATGGTGATCGGCGGCCGGCGCCGCGACATCGTGCGTCGTGTCGCGCCGTCGCTGTCGATGGGGGCGCTCACGACGGTGGCCGGCTTCGCCGGAATGTCGCTGACGTCGTTCCCGGGTTTTCGCGAGATCGGTTTTTTCGCGGCCGTCGGCATCGCTTCGGCGTTGGCGATCACGCTCGGGGTCGTGCCGTGGTTCCTCGACGAGGAGTCGCGGCCGGTGCGGCCTTCCGGCCTGACCTCGCGGGCGCTGGATTCGGCAATGCGCTGGTCGCTGCGGCGGCGGCGTGGCCTCATCGTGATTCCGATCGCGGTGGCCGCCCTCGGCGCCGTCGTGATGCCGCGCCTTCAGTGGCAGGACGATCTTTCGCGGCTCGGCAACATCGATCCGCGCCTGGAGGCCGAAGAAAGGCGCGTCCATGAGCGCGTGGCCGGATGGGAGATGGGCCGCGTCGTGCTCGTCTCGGCGGACAGCGAGCAGCTGGCTCTCGAGCGTACCGAGGCTCTCGCGCGGCGCATGCAGGCGCTCAAATCGAGCGGTGCCATCGGAGGCTTCCGCGCCGCGACGAGCCTGGTGCGGTCGAGCTCCCTGCAGCAGCGCAACATCGACGCGCTGCGCGCAGTGCCCGATCTCGCGCAGCGCGTCCGGCAGGGATTCGAGGCAGCCGGGTTTCGCGGTGACGCGCTCGCGCCGTTTGCCGCGGACCTCGCGTCGGCGCCGCCGCCGCTGGCGCCCGACGAGTTTCGCGGCACCGCTCTGGAGACGATGCTCGAGCCCCTGCTGCTTCGCATGGACGACCGATGGGCGACGATCACGCAGATCAGCGACCCCCGCGACGAAAATGCCATTCGCGACGCAGTCGGCCCGATTGCCGGAGCGCACTATTTCATTCAGAAGGATTTCGTGAACGACCTGTACGCGCAGTACCGCGACTCGACGTTCCGCCAGCTTCTCGTGGGCGGTCTGCTGATCGTGGGGACGCTGATCTTGCGTTACCGTCGCCTGCGCCCGACGCTGGCGGCCTGCCTGCCGTCGGTGCTGGTTCCGATCCTCGTGCTTTCGGGACTTTCGCTGGCCGGCCAGCAGATCAACCTGCTGCACATCGTGAGCCTCAGCATGGTCACCGGAATGGGGACCGACTACGGGATATTCCTCGTCGACAGCGCGGGCAACAAGACCTGGTTCGACTCGACGCTGGTCAGCCTGCTCCTGTGCTGGCTGACCACGGTGTTCGGATTCGCGGTGATCGCGATCTCGTCGCACCCCGCGCTGCGGGCGATGGGGGTCACGATCGGCGCCGGTGTCACGCTGTCCTTGCTGCTGTCGCCGGTGTGCTTGCTGGTGATGGGCCGCGAGGTCGCGCCCGAGCTGGCGCAGCAGGCTGCGGCCGGCGCCGAAGAGGTGCTTCCGTGAAAACGCCGCACCTGCGCCGGCCATTGCGCGCGTTGCTGGTCGCTTGCGCGATGGCCTGCGCCGGCTGCAGCGAACTCGCCCACGGTCTTTTCGCCGCCCGAGTCCCCGAATGCGACGGCTTCGACGTGCCGCTCGCGACGTTGTCGGTCAGTTCGCGAAAGGAGATGCGCGTGCGCATCGTCGGCCGTCACGTCGACCAGGACCTCCCTTTCGTCGTCGAGGCGGCCAAGGATTCGTTCGTGCTCGTCGGGTTCACCCCGCTCGGCACCAAATCGTTCACGCTGGTGCGCCGCGGGGACGACGCCAAGGACGTCAAGATCGAGAACGTCACCGGCGCAGTGCTGCAGATCCCGCCGCGCAACATGATGGCCGATCTGCTGGCGATGTCGCTGCCGAGCGGCTGCGCGGCGTCGGCCGAAGCAGTCGCGACGACGACGCTCGAGCATTGGCAGGTCAGCGACGCCTGCCTGGACAGCCGTCCCCAGCAGCGGCGCATCGAAAGGCTGCCGAAGCCCGGCGACAAGCCGGAAAAGGGTCCGCGCGAAGAGGTCGAGGTCAACTACGACAGCGACGCGATCACCGTCAGCCAGAAACAGTGCAGGTACACGGCGCGCTACGTGCTGCAGGCCACGCTCCCACCGAAAAAGAAGAAGTGACTGCGCCGGCCGCCCGGCCGGCGCAGCTCACGGGCAGCAATCAGGAACGGCGGCCGTCCCCGGCGAGCAACCTCTCGGCCTGCGGAGCAGTCAGCGCGACTTCGCGGCGCTTGCCGGTGCGGTCGACTCCGACGGCAACCATTCGCGAGGACTGTCCGGACGCCGGTTGCAGCAAGTCGCCGCGTTCGCTCGCGACGCGCGTTGCATGATCGGTTTCGAGCGCAGCAGTGCTGCGCGGCATGTTGCGGCGCGAGTAGAGCCCGTAGTCGCCGACCACCGCCAGCATGATGAGCTGGGCCGGTGCAGTGAGGATATCCCCGGCCACCGCCAGCGGCATCAGCACGAGTCCCGCCCATTCGCGGTTCGGATGCGATGGCGGATCGGCCGGGCTGCCGAAGTACCCGTGGTCGGTCCACTCGGTGAACGCGCAGCCGGCGACGAGCGAAAGCACGACGGGCAGGACGAGGCCACGAACCAAAAATGAGCGCATGTTCCCTCCGCGGGGACCGAGCGGCGCACGGGCAGCGCCGGTCGATGCCGCAGAGAGAAAGATATTTGGTCGGCCGCGCTCCTGTCAACGCCATCGGCCGGGGAAAGACGTCGAGGACTGGGGGCCGTGGAAATTTGCTGCGTCAAAAGAAATCGCGACGGGACGCGCCGCGGCACCTCGGCGCCGTATCCGCATCGGGCGCCTCAGCGCCGTATCCGCATCAGGCGCCTCAGCGCCGTATCCGAAGAATCAGCCCGACGACGATGAAGATGATGCGCACCGTGTCGACCCACGGCCGGTAGTAGCTGACACGCTCGTCGGCCGGCGGGTAGTAGACGCGGACGGTGCGGCAGACGACCGGCATGCCGCTGTGCATCGCGCGGATGAGCACTTCGGTCTCGAAGCCGTAGTGGCTCGCGTGGCCTCCGAGCGCGAGCGTGCTCGCGACCGGATAGATACGGAACCCCGATTGCGTGTCGTCGAAACGGCGTCCGCTCGCAATTTCGACCCAGCGGTTCGCGAACCGGTTGCCGAACAACTTCATCGGCGAGATGTCGTGGCCCTCGCGGCTGCGCTCCCCCAGCACGATGGCCGATGGATTCTCCCGCGACGCGTCCAGCAGCGCCGGCATCTCGCCCGCAAGATGCTGGCCGTCGCCATCCACGGTGAATACGTGCGTGAAGCCGCGCGAGCGTGCCCACTCCAGGCCCGTCTGCAGCGCGCGTCCCTTTCCCTGCCTCTGCGGATGGCGCACCACGACGGCTCCGGCGGCTTCGGCGACCGCGGAGGTGTCGTCGCCGGACCCGTCATCGACGACGAGCACGTCAGTGACGTGCTCGCGGATGCCGGCCAGGACATCGGTGACGGTCGTCGCGCAATCGAGGCACGGAACCACGGCCGCGACGCGAAAAGCAGCGCGCGGCAAGCTTGGACCGCCTCGGTCAGCGTGGTACTCAGGCTTCGCCATGGCGCCTAGCAACGCTCCGGAAATGCTGCCCGAGCAGCTCAAGGTGGACGGCCTGTGGTGGCGCAAGTTCGCGATGCTCGGGAGCGTCTACGGCCCGGAGTGGTGGAAGCGCTGGTCGCCTCCCGTGATCGCGGCGATCATCTTCTGCCTCATCGGTCCGAACCGGCGAGGGGCGATCGCGAACATGAAGCGCATCCTCGGCACCCGCGAGGCCAGCGTCGCGACGCCGGCGGCGCTGCGCATGTTCGTCGAATTCGCGCATTGCATGACCGAGACGATGGAGTACTTCGGCCCGCGTCCCCACCCGGTGCGGGTCGATGTTCCGGAGCCCGACCTGCTGCGCCAGACGCTGGAAAATGGCCGCGGGGCGGTCATCGTCACCGGGCACCTCGGCAACTGGGACGCCGCCGCAGTGGCCCTGCAGCGCTACGGCCGCAGCGTCACCGTCGTCATGGCCCACGAAGCCAATGCGAGCACGCACGAATACGTGCGACGCATGCGCGAGACCCACGACATCCGAGTCGTCTACTCCGACGAGTCGGTCTTTTCGTCGCTGAACCTGGTGCGCTCGCTCAGGGCCAACAACATCATCGCGATGCAGCTCGACCGCGGGAGCGCGTTCGGCCGCGTGATCGCGATTCCGTTCTTCGGCGCACCCGCGCACTTTTCCGAAGGCCCGTTTCACCTGGCCCGCGTCGCCGGCGCGCCGATCGTGCCGTGCTTCGCTCCTCGACTCGGCGTGCGTCACTACGAGATCCGCTTCGGCAGCGCGCACGAAATGCCGGACCGCTCGCGCACCAGCGGGATCCGCGACATCGCGACGCGCGTCGTCGCCGACTTCGAGGCGATCGTGCGCGAGAATCCTTGCCAGTGGTTCCAGTTCGCGGATTTCTGGGCGGGTCCGGATGCCGAGCGGCTCACGCGAGGGCCCTCGCAATTCTCGCGCGAGTCTGAGCAGCCAGCGCGTCCCGCTGCTCGTAGCTGAGCCCGACGGTCGGCGCCGGCTCGAGGATCACCAGGTCCATCTCTCCCGGCAGGATCGACAGGTAGCCGCCGGCCGGCATGATCGCCTCGCTGCCGCGGCAGGCGATCGGGACGATCGGAAGTCCCAGCTCGATGGCGGTGACGAAGGCGCCTTTCTTGAAAGGGGCGAGCACGCCGGCGCGGCTGCGCGTGCCTTCGGGGAAAAACACCAGCGAGTGTCCGTCCGCCTGGATACGCCGCAGCCTCTCGACGGCCTTGCCTGGGTTGTCGCGGTCGACCGGGATCATTCCCATCGTGCGCATCACCAGCCCGAGCACCGGTTCGCGGAACAGCTCCTTTTTGGCGGTGAAGCGCGCGATGCCGGGCACGAAGCCGAGGATCGCGGCGATGTCGAAATGGCTGCGGTGGTTGGCGACGAACACGCAGGGACCGGCCGGGACGTTCTCGAGGCCTTGCACCCGCACCTTGACGCCGAGCAGGCGCGCAAGCGTTCTCGCCTGAGCCTTGGCGAAGCGCCAGGTCTGCTCTTCGCGGCGCAGCACGAAGTGCAGGACCACGGCGATCGAGCCCATGGTGAACAGCATCGCGCGGAAGATCAGGCGATTGGCAATCACCCTTGCGCGCGGGACGCTGCGCGCGGCCGCCTCGTTCGCGGCTTCTTCGCCAGCCAGGGGCACGGCGACCTCATGGGAGCGGCAAACGACGGAGTCAACCGCCACGCGAAATTGACTCGCTGCCGCTGCGCTTCGATACTGCGCTGCCGTGCGCGTCCTGCTCGTATCTCCGACCCACTACGACCTTGCGGGCGGTCTGCACAAGACGACCCGCTACTGGACCAGTGGGACTACCCTTCCGTACCTGAAGGCGCTGACTCCGCCGGAATGGAAAGTGGACATGGTCGACGAGCTCTTCGCCGACATTCCGGATCCTGCGACCTCGGCTCCCTACGACGTTGTCGGGATCACGGCGATGGGACCGCAGATCCGGCGTGCCTACGATCTTGCCGACCGTTTCCGCGACGCCGGCAGCAAAGTCGTCCTCGGCGGAACCTGGGTGACACTGACGCCGGACGAGTCTCTCAAGCATGCCGACGCGATCGTCGCCGGCGAAGCCGAAATGGTATGGCCGGGTCTCCTTGCCGATCTTGCCGGCGGGCGCAGCCGCGGCCTCTATCGCAGCGAGGCCTGGTTCGACCTTGCGAAAATGCCATCGATCGACCATCGCGAGCTGCCGCTGCTCAAGTGGGAGGCGTTCCGGAAGAGCTGGCTCTACCGGATGTACTTCCACTGGCCGATCACGTTCTCGCGCGGATGCCCGCATCCGTGCGAGTACTGCGCGGTGCAGACTTACTATCGGCGCAGTTTCCGCACTCGGCCCGTCGAGCAGGTGATCGATGAGATGCGCCGCATCAAGTCGCTCGGCGCCGACCGGCTGCTGTTCCTCGACGACAATCCGGTCGCGCATCCGGAAAAGGCCAAGGAGCTCTTCCGCGCGATGATCCCGCTCAAGATGAAATGGGCGAGCCAGTCGACGATCAACATCGCGCGCGACGACGAATTGCTCGACCTGGCGGCGCGAAGCGGCTGTGTCAGCCTTTCGATCGGCCTCGAGAGCATCGACGAGGCCAGCCTCGACAGCGTCTCGAAGGGGTTCAACAAGCCGGCGCGCTTTGTCGAGGACCTCGCGAAGATCCGCCGCGCCGGCATCCAGGTGATCGCGCTGCTGATCATCGGTCTGGACGGTGACACGACGGCGACGTTCGGGCGCTCTCTCGAGTTCCTCGTCGCCAACCGGATCTCGTTCCTCAAGCTGTTCACGCCGTGCCCGTATCCGGGCACGAAATATCACGACGACATGGTTGCCGAGGGGCGCATCCTCGAGACGGACTGGGGCCGCTACGATTACGGAAGCGCGATCGTCCGGCCCCTGAACATGACGTCCGACCAGATGCTCGAAGGCTTCCAGGAAGTGTATCGCGGCTTCTACTCGATGCCGTCGATCCTGAAGAGGCTGGTGCCGCCGAAAGGACGCCGGCCGCTGGAGACCGCCGCGTACCTCGTCGCCAACCTCAAGGTAAACCGCTACCTCGCTTCGCACCCCGACGCCTGGGGCACGATTTCCTGAGCAGGCCGTGCCCGGGTCAGACGGCCCGTTGCCGCTCCGGATCGACGTTCTGCTGCGAGAGGGCGGGATCGGTGCGCGCGCGGCGCAATCCCAGAACAAGGGCAACGAAGGCGACGATCAGCGAAAAGGCTGCGGCGTTCAGCGCGAGCGACGGCGGAAACACGAGCACGTAGCCGGCGTCCTTGACCAGCGCGGCGAAGCTCGAGACGCAAAACGGCATCAGGTACAGGCGAAGGACCTGCCAGCGGTCGAGATCGGTGCTGCCGGTAGCAGACGAGCGCGTGCTGATGACGAGCGCGGTACCGATGATCGCCGACAAGCCGAGCGACGTCAGCCACAGCCGCGGCCTCGGGTCGAAGTGCGTCGCGACTGTCACCAGATACCAGATCAGGTAGCTCCACAGGATGACGCGGCCGTTGGTCAGGCGGCCGAAGTACGCCGTGAGCCTTTGGGGAGTGCCCATGGAACTCATTGCGTGGAAGCCGCGGCAGCGTTGCGTGGCTGGTGCTCGAGCTGCCACTCCAGTGTGCGACGACCGAGCTGGCTCCGCTGCGGAGGAAGCAGGCGCCGCCAGATGCGATCGAGCCAGCCGTCCTCGTAGAATCGGAAGCGCATCTTGTGGAACGCATACTCGCCGGCCGCGAGCGCGCCGACTGCGACGTACGAGACGACACCGGTGTAGAACGCCCAGACGGCCGCCGGCGCATCCAGTGCCAGCACGGCGCCGAGCGCTGCGTTCAGCGCGAAGAACACGCACCACATCCACGTGACCTTGCGGCAGTACGGCAGCAGGAAATCGGGAAATCCGTCGTGCATCGCGACCGCGAAGCGCCCGACCATGCTCGGTCCGCGCACCAGCGTCGCTCCGAAGCTCGCGAGCAGCCAAAGGCTCGTCAGTGTCGGCAGCATCGTCAAGGCCAGCGGGTGATTGGTCGCCGCCGCGGCCGCCGAGACCACGACGAGCAATCCGAAGCGGCGCACCAGCAGCGGAAGCAGGCGCGACGCGCCGTCGTGCGCAGCCGCGGTCGCGACAACGACAACGGCGAGGATGACGCCGCCGATCGTCCGCGCGCTCGCATGGTCGAGCCCGTGCAGCACGAGGTACGGGTAGCCTGCGACGAGCACGACGATGGTGATGATGCGAAGGACGCGAAGCCCGCGCGCGATGGATGGTGTGCCGCTCACCGCCGCGCGAGTTTCCCGGTCGGCGTCATCGGCAGCTCGGTGACGACGTCGAAGCTGCGCGGTACCATGTAGCCGGCCATTTTCTCGCGACAGAACAGCGCGAGCTCCTTCGGCGAAGGCGCCGCGGCTCCGTCGGCCAGGACGATCTCGGCCACCGGCAGCTCGCCGAGGTGGGCGTGCTGCCTGGCGCTGACGCGGCTGCGTTCGACGGCCGGATGCGAGTCGAGCACCGCTTCGACCTCGTCGCAGAAGAATTTCATGCCCGCCATGTTGATACGCGCCGCGCGCCGGCCGGCCAGGTGGAGGTCCCCGTCTTCGTCGAACCAGCCCTGGTCACCGGTGCGGAATCCGTCGGGCAGCAGAATGGCGGACGCCGGCGTCCACGGGTCGAGGTAAGCGTCGAGCATTCCGAGGCCGCGGATGCAGATCTCGCCGCTCGTCTGCGCACTGGTGCCGGGCGCCGGCTGCCCGTTCTCGCCGCGCAGCCACACCTCGTAGGCAGGCAGCGGCCGCCCGAGCGCTTCCGGTTTGGTGCGTGCACTTGCCAGGTTCATCACCGGAAGGCCGGCTTCCATGATGCCGAGTGCCTGGACGATCGCAATTGCGTAGCGCGCCGCAAATGCCTCGGCAATCTCCCTGCGAAGACCTTCGGCAGTCGAGACGGCAAGGCGCAGCGTATCGAGCATCGCACCCGATGTGTCCTTCGCGAGCAGCTTCATGTGGTACGGCGATGCGTACAGCAACGTGGCCGCCTCGCGCCGCGCCAGCTCGAGGATCGCCGGCGCGAGCGAGGTCGACGGCAGCAGGATGGTCGCGCCGTAGCGAAGATAGAGCAGGATCGAGACGACGAAGTGGTGCGCCATCGGCAGCAGCCAGAGCACGCGGTCGGTCGGTCCGACGCCGAGGCCGGCGTTGGCGGCTTCGGTTCTTTCGAGGATGCGGGCGTGGCCGATCACCACGCCCTTGCGCTCACTCGTCGTGCCGGACGTGAAGCGCAGATAGGCGGGTCCGGTTGCGTCGAAAGCGGCTTCGACCTCGGCCGGCAGCGCCGCAGCCGATGCCTTGTCCGATGCCTGCGCGAACAAGGTGACTTTCGGTGCTGCGCTCGCCGCATCCGCCTCGAGCAGCGCGTGAAGATGGGCGCGGCCCACGATGTCGGCGACCGTTGCCGGCGGATGATCATCGGCAATCGGCACCATGCAGGCACCGCACGCGAGGATCGAAAGCGCAGTCTCGACGAACGTCGCACCCTGAGCGACGATCATGCCGATGCGCTGGCGCGGGCCGATTCCCGAGGCCGCCAGCGCACGCGAGCGCTCCTCGACGGCGGCAATCAGCGAGCGGTACGAGATCGTGCGCGCGTGCGGCCCGTCCTCGATGATGGCCGGATGATCCGGTCTTTCGCGGGCCGCTGCGGCAATGACCTCGAAGACGTTCACGGAATCCCTGCACCAAGGGTAGCGCCCGGCGACCGTTGTTGCACGGCAACGGCAGCGCGGTCGCTCACACGCGCTCCGCCGTCGCGCCGGATGCGACGAGCGCACGCACCTCGGCTGCATCGATCGCAGCGAGGCTGCTTCGACGTGCGGCCGCGAGCGCGGCCAGGACGCCTGCCGCCTCGCCGGTTGCCATCGAAGTGCCGATCACGCGGATCGCGCCGAGAGCTTCGTGGCTGGCCGATGCGCAGCGCCCGGCCATTGCCAGGCGACCCGATGGATGATCCGCGACGAGACAGCCAAGGGGAATCGACGAGGCCGCGGCCACGTGGCGGAACGTCATCCTTTCGTGACTGTGCCACAGCTCCACCGGCCACGTCGACATGCACGCTTCGTCGTCGCGGCGCGTCCCGGCGAGCACATCGGCCTGCTCGAGGCGTACGAGGCCTCGCACGCGCCGCGTCTCGCGGATGCCGAAGCGCGCGGCCTTCGCACCGATCGTCGCGTGGCGCAGCGGCGGCCTCGTTGCGACCAGAAAGGCAAACACCGCGTCGGCATCGCGTCCGGCAAGTTCCTCCACCGAACGAAAACACGCCGCGTCGAGCGGATCGAAACCGGCGGACACGGGCTTTGGCAGGTTCAGCGTGACGTAGAACGATCCCGCAGGAAGCCCCGCGCGCACGACGATCGAGCAGGCCGACGCGGGCAGCTCTCCGCTGCGCGCCGCGCGTGCCACCGCCGTCGACGTGCGCGCGCGCTCCATGTTGTCGAGCGCGTCGGCGTCGGCTCCGTCGATGCGAAAGATGTACGACGCGTGCTGCAGATCGGCGGCTGCAGCCTGTTCCGTTGCGGCCCCGGCGAGCGTCGCGGCGACGGCGTCGCCGCTGGTGTCGATGACGTTCCACGCGGCAGCGCGCCCCGCGCGGCCATTCTCGCCGAGGAAGCAGACCTCGCTGGGGCCGCTGTCGGCAAGCGCGACGACCGTGACCGAAGCGCCGCGTTCGACGTCGATCCTCGAATTCTCGGCGAGCAGGCATTCGGCGAGCGAGGCGAAGGCGAAAGGATCGATCGCGACAAACCCAGCCCCGCCAGCCCACTCGACGCCGCCAGCCGAACCGTCCTTCTGGAGGCGAGTTGCCAGCGCGCGCGGCAAGCCGGCATGCGCGTGCACCGCCTGGCGTTCCGGCGACGGCAGGAACAGCCCGCAGATCGTGTGCACCAGCGCCCGTGCGACGTTGCCTCCGAGCACGGCCTCGCGCTCGATGACCAGCACTCGCGCTCCACAGGCCGCTGCGGCCAGCGCCGCTGCGATCCCGGAAGGGCCCCCGCCGGCGACGATGACGTCGTATTCGCGCGCGGTCTCCACCGGAGTCAGCTTCCGCGAAGATCGGCGAGCAGCTGCTCGTGCATGCAGGCCAGCTCGGCGTCGTTCAGGATTCCCTGCTGGTGGACGTGCACCACGTCGAGCCCGTCGCGCAGGCAGAATACCAGCGCGCTTCCGGGAGACGGCGGCACCGACGGTGCATGGAAGGCGTCGAGAATCGGCGCTCCGCACAGCGATCTGGCGCGCGCGGCGAATTCGCCCGTGTACGCGAAGAAGAACGAGGCCAGCTCGCCGCCGAACGTGCGCCGCGCCATGTGCGAATAGACGCGCGCCGGCGCGTAGCGCGCGAAATCCATCGCGGCGACGCCGGCCTCGACCAGCCCGGCGCGGATCGCTTCGAGCCTTTGCGCTTTCAGGGCTTCCACGAGCACGCCGAGATCGGCGGCCTGCCCGGGAGTCACCTGAAACCACAGCAGCGAGACATGCGTGCGAAACACTTCACCCTGGCCGCCCTTCGGTCTCATGTTGACGGGCAGCGGCACGATCCAGCTGGCAGGAACGCGCCGTCTACGCTCGGCAACCGCCTGGTGGGCACGCACCGACACCGCCAGGAAGAACAGCATCGGAGTGAGAAACCCCGCGATCGACTTGGCCCGCTGCATCGCCGCCGAGGCAGAGTCGCCGCCAAGGCGAAGCTGCTCGTAGCGCAGCTTCTGGGACGTCCTGCGAAGCGGTCCCGCCAGCGATCCCGGCGGCCGCGCGGCCATGCCCTGCATGTAGAGGTTCCACTGCTGGGCCAGGTGTCCCCTCGCACCTGCGGTCGGCGGCAGCGACGTGACCGCCGGCGAGGATGCTCCTCCTTGCGCGCGCGTGATCGCGATGTCGCGGGCAAACGCGGGGTCCGCCGAACACTGCGCGAGATGCTCGACGAACAACTCGCTGCCCGATCCGTCCATCAGCATGTGCTGCCACGTCATCGCGACGTCGTGACCGGCACTGGTGCCGCCGCGCGGCACGACGTCGAAGGCGAGCAGGACGCCGCGACGCATGTCGAAACGGTCGTTGAGGCGATCGAAGAACACCGCGGGCACCGGACCGAGCGGCGAGGCCGCGTCGCTTGCCGGCCTCCCGCTGCCCGTCGCTTCGCTGCCGCCCGCATGCACGTGCACGCGCACCCGCGAAGAATCGACGGCGCTGTCGAGAAGGTAGACCGGCGCGCCGATGCCGCCGCGACGCCGGATCGGTGCGCGCACGATCGGGTTGGCTTCGGCGACCTCCGTGACGAGCCGCACGAACGCGTCGACGTCGAAGCCTGGACCGAGCCGCAGCACGAGCTGGGAGAGATGGCTCGCGCCGGCCGTGCGTCGCACTTCCGCTTCGAACGCGCGAAGGAAGCAGTCGGCGCCGGTGAGCGGAAGCGCTTCAGGCTTGCTGGAGCGTGGCATGCACCAGTCCGGCCAGCGCAGCGACGCTGGCCAGGGTTTCCTCGTTCAGGAGGCTCTCATCGACCCAGACACCGGTGTTCTCCTCGATGGCCAGCATGAGCTGGGTGAGCGCAAGCGAATCCAGTCCGGCCTCGATCAGGCTCGACTGCTGCGTGAAGCCGTCGTCGACCGTGAGGATGTCTTCGCGCACGATGTCGAAGATGCGCTGCTCGAGCTCTTGCCTGGACAGGATCGACACGATGGCTCCCTCGGATGGGCGGATGCGAAACGGAGGCCTTGTTTCGCCCGAGGCGGCCCTGCCTGTCAAATGGCGTGCGGCAGTCGCAGCCACACAGCGACGCGAGCTTGCACCACGCTTCAAAAGCGTCCGACGTGCGATGCACGCGGGCGCGGGTACCGGCACCATTGATCCGGGGAACGTCGGTCGTTCGACTCGCGGCGCCGGCAGACCGCGTTGCGTCCCGATCCTGCAGCCCGTAATGTCCGCGCGTGCCTCGTCGCAAGATCCGCAGCGTCGCCGTGCTCGGCGGCGGGCCGGTCGGCTCCAGCCTTTCCGCCTACCTGGCCAGATCCGGCATGCGCGTGGCCCTGTTCCACAAGGCCAAGCGCCCGCCGATCATCGTCGGCGAATCGCTGGTGCCTGCCATCGTCCCGTTCCTGAGAAGACTCGGGATCGAGAAAGAAGTCGAGGCTTTCAGCACGTACAAGCCCGGCGCGACCTTCGTGCTGTCGACGGAGAACGACATCAGTTTTCGCTTCGACCAGGCCATCGGCGCCGAGGTCAACTATTCGTACAACACGCCGCGCGACCGTTTCGACGCCGCGATCCTCGGGGCTGCGCGCGCGGCCGGCGCGACGATCATCGAAGGAACGGCCGCGCTGGAGCGGGAAAACGGCAGCGACCGCGTGCGGCTTTCCGACAAGGCGATGGAGCTTGCCGGTGACGCGCTCAGCGGGCAGCCCGATTTCATCGTCGACGCCACCGGCCGCTCGCGCACGATCGGCAACCTCTTCGAGATCCCGTTCGTCGAAGGCCCGCGCAAGGACACGGCCCTGCACGCGCACATGAAGGGCGTGCCGCTCGTCGTCGAAGGCAACGTGCACACCGACCGCCTTTCGCGCGGCTGGTGCTGGAGGATCCCGTTGCCCGGCCGCGTCTCGATCGGGCTCGTCGTCAACGCCGAGCACCTGGCGCGCTTCGGTCCTTCGATCGAGGACCAGTTTGCGGGCACGCTTGCCGAAGAACCGGTGCTCAGCCGCTGGAGCGCGGGCGCCGAGCGCGTCACTCCCGTCGTCAAGTACACGAACTACCAGATGCGCTCGGTTCGCGGCGTCGGCGAGAACTGGGCGACGGTCGGCGATTCGTTCGGTTTCATCGATCCGGTGTTCTCGAGCGGCCTGCTGATCGGAATGGAAGGGGCGCTCGAGCTGTCGCAGGCGCTCGTCGCGGGCACCGACCGCGCGCTCAAGCGCTTCGAGCAGCACGTGCTCTACAACCTGAAGGTGTGGCAGCGCCTGGTGGACTACTACTACAACGGCAGCCTGTTCACGCTGTTCCTGATCGGCCAGTACAAGGCCAAGCAGAAAGGCTGGAGCGTTCTCAACCGTCACTTCGGCCGCCACATGCCGCGGGTGTTCACCGGCGAGGCGACGCGCAGCCGCTACAGCGTCGGCCTCGTCGATTTCATGGTGAAGTACGGGACCTACGGCCACGACTGCGCCGAACTGTCGGTGCGCTGAGCCGAGCCGTGGCCGGCCGCCGCCCGCCGGGAACCGATTTCCACTCCGAGGCCGCCGCCGGCCGCTACGACGTCGTCGTCGTCGGCAGCGGCATCGGCGGCCTGACCGCGGCCGCCCTGCTTGCGCGGGCGGGCCGCAGCGTGCTGGTCATCGAGCGCCACGACCGCGTCGGCGGCTATGCGCACGCGTTTCGCCGTCGCCGCTACCGTTTCGATTCGGCCGTGCACCTGGTCGGCGGTTGCGGCAGCCGTCGCGGCGACGGCGGCGGCCTCGTGCAGAGAGTCCTGGCGGCGTCGGGCGTCGAGGGACGCTGCGAGTTTCTCGCCGTCGATCCGTTCTACGAAGCAGTCTACGACGGCCAGCGCTTCGAGGTGCCGGGACGCGTCGACGATTTCCTCGCGATGCATGCGTCGCTGTTCCCGCGCGAGCGCGACCAGATCGTACGGTTCCTCGCAATCGTCGACGAAGTCTACAACCAGACGCGGCTGGCCCAGCAGCTCGAGTCGGCGCTGGACATCCTCGGGTCGGTCGAACGCTTTCCGGCGCTGGTGCGCTACCATCGCGCGACGCTGGCCGACGTGCTCGAAGCGAGCGTCGGCGATCCGATGCTGCGCGCGCTGCTGGCGACGACGTGGCCCTACGTCGGCCTTCCTCCGTCGCGCGTGTCGTTCCTGTACTGGGCCAACATGATGGGCACCTATCTTCGCGAAGGGCCGTGGTACTGCCGCGGAACGTTCCAGAACTTCGCGAATGCGCTGGCCGAGGGCATCCGCGGCGCCGGCGGCGAGCTTCTGCTTCGCAGCGCCGTACGCCGCATCACGACCGAAAACGGGCGCGCGACCGGCGTCGTGCTCGAAACCGGGCAGCACATCGGCGCCGACGTTGTCGTCTCGAATGCCGACGCGTTGCAGACGGCCGAGGAACTGGTCGGCGAGTCGCGGCTTCCACCGCGCTGGCTCAGCCAGGTACGCGGGGCGAAGCGCTCGATCTCGGCCTTCGTCGTCTACGCGGCCACCGACATGGACCTGGCGGCGGCGGGCGTCTGTCACGAGAGCTTCCAGTTCCGCGATCACGACCACGACCGTGCATTCGCGACGACGCTGGACGGCAATCCGGACTGGTTGTCGATGACGGTGCCGAGCCTGATGGACGCTTCGCTGGCGCCCGACGGCCAGCACGTGCTGGTGCTGACGACGCTGATGCCCTACGAGGCCGCCGCCAGTTGGAGGACACGCAAGCGAGGCGTCACCGATGCGATGCTCGCTTTCGTCGAGACCCGTGTGCCCGGACTCGCTTCCTCGCTGCGCTTTGCCGAAGGCGGCACGCCGCGCACGATGGAGCGCTACACGCGCAACACGGGCGGCGCGATCTACGGATGGGAGTTGTCGCCCGCCCAGGTGGGGCCGGGACGGCTGCCGTCCGCTACTCCGATCGAAGGATTGCACCTTGCCGGACACTGGACTCGGCCGGGAGGCGGAATATACGGTGTCGTATTGTCGGGAATCGATGCAGCGGTTCGCGTGCTCGGCCTGAAGACTCCAGACTCGCTGTGGAGCCTGCTCGGAGTCTGAGCCGCGGTGAAAAGTCTCACTGCCCCGGAGAAGATCCCATGATCCACAAGAAATGTTTCCAGGCGCACCCGACCATGGCCGCCATCGTGGCCTCCCTGGCGCTCCTCGTCGCGACGAGCGGCGCCTGCCTTGCCCAGGATGCCGCGACCGGCTCGGCTTCGGGCGCTGCCGATGCCCCGGTGAAAACGGGCAAAATAGGTCCCGGCAGCCCGGCGTCCCATGCAAAGTCCTCCGCAAAGTCCGCGAAGGCCGCACCTGCAGCCAAGGGCATTCATCTTTCGCCGGTGACGCCGGTCGCGAGCAGCGTCAACGTGCACCCGCAGGTTCTCTCCGAGTGCAAGCTTCAGACGGCGCTTCCCCAGCAGATTGCCGAGAAGAATTCCGAGATCGTGCTCTCGGATGCTCCCGGCGCCGAGACTCTCGAGCTTCGCATCGTCGACATCCATGCGCCCAACGGCGGCTGGTTCTCCGGGCCGAAGTGGGTGACCGTCGATGGCAAGCTGATGGCCGGCAAGACGGTCAAGGGCAGCTTCACCGCGAAAGAAACGTCGATGGCTTCGGCCACGGCGTGCGGCATGCTTTCGAAAGTGATCGCGGTGATGGCGGGCGACATCGCCGAGTGGGTCAAGAATCCGACCAAAAACGGAACGCTGGGGGGCGCGCACTAGCGAGCGTGCCGTGAGCGGCTCCGCCGCAGCGCTGCAAAATTTGTAGCGCTGCTCGCTGCGAGGAATCAGCCGTTGCCGTCGCTGCTGTCGTGGGCGCGCCCGAGCGACTGCCCGTGCGAGAATTCCACCCGGTTGCCGTCGGGATCGCGCAGCATGCAGTAGTAGCCGACGACGGGTCCGGCATAGATCGGTCCCTGCACTTCGATGCCGTCGGCCAGTCCCCGGGACGCCGCGCGATCGACGTCGTCGCGCGAACCCATCGCGTAACCCAGATGTGCCACCGGTCCCTCGCCGCGGTCCGGTGGCAGGATGCCGAGCAGCACGAGCACGAAATCCTCGGACCGCCCTGCTTCGGCCATCCAGACCACGATGGTTCCGTCGTCGCTGCGCCGGTGTACTTCGTGCAGTCCGACGTGGCGCGCGTAAAAACCGACCGAAGCCTCGATGTCACGGCAGAACAGCGCGACGTGAGTGCAGGTGGGTGTCAATGCGGCAGCCTCGCGCGAATCGCCGATGTCCGGATTGTCGGCATTGCCGGATGAAACGGTCGGCGCCGGCGCGTCACGCGCTCAGCTCCGGTGCATCAGGTCGGCGGCGTGCTCGCAGAGCACGTCCATCGCGGCGGCGCGGAAGATGCCCCAGCTCCGCCACGTGGGCGTCACGCGGCGCAGCTTGTCGGCAAACGACGGCAGCTCCTCGGGCAGCGCCTCCTGCCAGTCCGAGATCTTCTCGTCGGGATCGTTGCTCTGCAGCACGCCGGAAAGCTCGCGAACCAGGAACAGGTGGGTGAAGAAACGCGAATGCGCCTCCCCGGCCTTGTAACCGATGCGTGCGACGAAGCGCTCGATGCTGACCGTGAGGTTGGTTTCTTCCCAGATCTCGCGCAGGAGCGCACGCTCGACCTTCTCCCCGCGCTGGATGCCGCCCGACGGAAGGCGCATCACCGATCCGGGATAGCTCTGCTTGGTCTGCAGCAGCACGCGTCCGCTGCGGCGCACGATGGCCATGCAGACTTCGCCGTGGGCGCGCTCGCTGACCGGCGGAAACCCGATCGTCGGGAGCTCGAACGTGATCTCGCGGGGCCCGTTCCAGGAAGAGCCCGACGAAGACTTGGGGCTCAACGGTCCACCCCCCTCGCCAACGCATCGGCAGTGCGGCTGGCCAGCGTATCGGCGCGATTGGGGCCCGGAACTTCCATCTCGCATCCCGCGGCCGCCTCGTGGCCGCCTCCACCGAAGCTCGTCGCCAGGCGCGAAAGATCGACGTCGCAGTCGGGCGTGCGGCGGAAACTGATACCGCCGCCGCGACGGTCGTAGAGCGCAAAGACTCCGCGCTGCCAGCGCTGGCGCCAGCGGTCGGCAATCTCGCCCGAGTAACCGTCGCACTCGCTCGCGATCACGCGCAGCTCCCTGGCCGGAACTTCTTTCACGGTGCAGGTGTTTTCCGCCAGCTTGAACGTACTTGCCAGCTCCCGCTGCACACGGTCGTGCGCACGGCGAAGCTCGGGGCCGTACTCGAGGTCGGAACCCATCGCGAGCAGCGCGCGGTAGGCATCGTTCTGCTCCATCGCGCGCACCGTCAGCGCCAGCTCCCGCGAGCCCTCGATGGCGAGGATCCAGCGGTCGTTGTCGTCGGCCGTGCGCACGAGGTTCTCGAGCGCGAGAAGGTCGGGATTGCTGTGGCCGGCCGCGGCATCGCGCGAGCACAGCTCGTCGAAGAGCAGGCGGCTGGCCGCGTACTTCATGTCGAGCACGTAGCTGGTGAAGCTCGCGTGCAGCTTGCCCTTCTCGCGTGCCTCCAGCGCAGACTTGTGGTGGTCGATCCAGTTCAGCTCCAGGCCGCGGTCGACCAGGGCGTTGAGATGGCTCGTCGTCTCGTCGTCACGCCACGAGATGTCGGTGATCCACAGCTCCTCGTTCTCGGGATGCGCGGGGGAGAAACGCCGCAGCGTCTCGTCGATCTGGCGGTTGCTCGCGAAGGTGGGATGGAACTCGCGCCCCTCGAAGTAGCGCGCGGCCACCACGGCGCAGGTCAGCCCGTCCAGGCAGTTGGGGCCGTGGCTGACGACGGTGACGCGACGACCGGAAGACACAGGGGCACTTTAACCGCTCGTCGCCGCAAGACAATGGCCTCGCGGCTCCGCTGCGCCGTGTCAGGCCGCCGCAGGCCGTCAAGGAAGGGGGCGAACACGTTCGACTGCCTTCGACGTGACGGAGCGATAGCAGGCCTCGGCGACGGCGACGGCGGCCAGGCCGTCGCGGTAGGAGATGGGGGGAGCAAGATCACATCGTGCGTCGGCGACGAAACGCTCCAGCAAAGACCGGACCGTCATGCGCGGCGGCTCGATCACCAGCTCCTCGCGCCCGTCGGGGGAGAGGCGGTAGCCGGTGCCGAGCACGTGGTCGACGACGAGCTGTCCGTGTTCGCCGCTGGCCTCGATCAAACCGCTGCGGCTGGCCGTCGACCGCGAGCAGGCGACCTGGGCGAGCAGGCCGTCCGCGTCCATGGCCAGCAACGCGATGAAGTGGTCTTCGGTATCGCGCGTGCGAACGCGCCGCGCCGCCGCCGAGACCTCGACCACCCGGTGCCGCGACAGCCAGTGCAGCAGGTCGAAACAGTGCACCCCGGTGTGCAGGATGTTGCCGCCACCCGAATCCTCGGGAGCATCGAGCCACGCAAGGTCGAGCTGGGGAGGAAAGCGCTGCGAAAAAAGCAGCGAGTCGAGCCGCCCGATCGAGGGCAGATCGCGTCGCAGCGCTTCGACGGTGGAATTGAAGCGCAGCGTGTGGGCGGCAAGGCAGTAGACACCGCTCCTCTCGACGAGGCCGAGCAGCGCCAGCCCTTTGTCCAGCGTCGGCGCAACCGGTTTCTCGAGGATGATGCGCTTGCCGGACTCGATCGCGAGCGCAAGGAAGCGCGGCACGAGGCGCGGAATGGTTGCCAGGACGACCGCATCGACGTCGCGGCGCGAGATCAGCTTCTCGGCATCGCTCTCGAACTCGCATCCGACCTCGCGCGCCAGCGCCTCGCCTTTGTCGCGATCGCGACGGCAGACGGCGACGAGCTCGATGCCGTCGACGTCGCGGGCGGCATGGGCAGCGTAGCGGGAGCCGTGCTTTCCCGCGCCGACGACTGCCAGGCGAAGGCGGGACGCTGCGTTCGTAGTCTTCATTGCGGCAAAAATCGGCAGCAGGGTTGCATGCCCGCAGGGGCTTTCCTATTGGGCTGACGGTGCCGCGCCCGCGCGAAACTGCCGCCGGGCCCGGGCCCGTGACCAACGCCGAGCTGCCGGCGATCGTTCGCGCGCTGCGCAAGGAGGCGGCGAAAAAGCTCGCGCCGGTAGTGACGCTGATCGCCGTCACCACGCGCGAGCCGTGGCGTGTGCTGTCCTCGTGCATCCTCAGCCTGAGGACCCAGGACGCGGTGACGGCGCGCGCCGCCGCCCGCATGTTCGAGCGCTGGCCGGACGTATATGCGATGGCGACGGCGGATCCCCAGGAAGTCGCGAAGGTGATCTACCCCGTCGGCTTCTATCGCACCAAGGCGCCCCAGCTCGTCGAGATGGCCCGGCGCATCCGGGACGAGTGGCAGGGCCGAGTTCCGGACGAGATCGACGAGCTGCTCGGCCTCAAGGGAGTGGGGCGAAAAACTGCCAACCTCGTCGTCGTTGCCGGATTCGGCAAGCCGGGCATATGCGTCGACACCCACGTCCATCGCATCACGAACATCTGGGGGTACGTGCGCACGAAGACCCCGGAGCAGACCGAGCTGGCACTGAGGGCAAAACTGCCGAAGCGCTACTGGATGGAGATCAACGACCTTCTCGTTTCGTTCGGCCAGACCATCTGCCGGCCCCAATCGCCGAAGTGCAGTGAATGTCCGATCGACAGGTGGTGTCCGAAGATCGGCGTTACCCGCCGGCGCTGACGCCGACGACCGGACGCCCGCAGGCCCGCAGCGCCGGAGACACGCATGGCCACCATCGAGAACGTCGCTTCCCACATCCTCGACCTCGAAAAGGGAGCGCTCGAACGCTGGTGCAACGGGGATCCGTCGGGGTTCCTCGAGATCTGCTCCGACGACGTCGTCTACTTCGACCCTTTTCTCGAGCAGCGCATCGACGGGCTGGCCGAGCTCTCGGAGTACTACGAGGGCATCCGCGGCAAGGTCCGGGCGCGTCGCTTCGAGATCCTGCAGCCGAACGTGCAGGTGATCGGCGAGGCGGCGATCCTGACGTTCTGCTTCGTGTCCTGGGGAGGCAACGAGGATGCGTTCCGGTGGAACTGCACCGAGGTGTACCGCCGCGAGGGCGACGACTGGCGCATCGTGCAGACGCACTGGTCCTACACCAAGGGGGTTCGCGGCTGAGCCGGCCGGGCATCGTCTTTGACGGCGTGCGCCGGCCTCGCAATGATCGCCGCGACGACGAGCATCTCTTGCGAGGGAAACGATGAGAATTGCCGGGAGCTGCCTTTGCGGCGCCGTTCGCTTCGAGCTTACCCAGGACCCTCTGTGGGCCCACAACTGCCACTGTTCGCGCTGCCGCAAAACGCGGGGTGCGGCGTTTGCGCCGAATCTTTTCGTCGGCCGCGAGGGAGTGCGCTACCTCGCCGGCCAGGACCAGATCGCGTCTTACCGTCCGCCGGGCGCCGAGCGTTTCACGCACGCGTTCTGCCGCGTCTGCGGCTCGAGCCTGCCGTGGCTCAACGAGGCGCACGGCATCATCGTCGTTCCGATGGGAGTGCTCGACGACGATCCGGGGTCGCGCCCCCAGGGACACATCTTCGTCGCATCGAAAGCGCCGTGGTTCGAGATCACCGACGACCTGCCGCAGAGCCAAGGCGCCCCAGGCGCCGGGTGAAAAAGGACGCCCCTGGCGCCGGGCGCAGGCTGAAACAGTCGCGCAACCGCGCCCTGACGGAGGAATCCCCATGAAAGTCGACGGACGCTGCCACTGCGGCGCGATCACGTACGAAGCCGAGGTCGATCCGCAGAGGGTCGGCATCTGCCACTGCAGCGACTGTCAGAACCTGACCGGCTCGGTCTATCGCGTCACCGTGCAGGCTCCGAAAGACGGTTTCCGCATCCTTGCGGGCACGCCGAAGATCTACGTGAAGACGGCGGACAGCGGCAACAAGAGGGCGCATGCATTCTGCCCGGACTGCGGCACGCCCGTTTATGCGTCGGCCGTCGAGAATCCGCCTGCGTATTCGCTTCGCGTCGGTTGCCTCGCGCAGCGCGCCGTCCTTGCTCCGAAAGCGCAGCAATGGAACCGTTCCGCGCTGCCGTGGTCGTCGGACATTCGCGACGTGCCGAGAGTCTGAGACACGGGATGGAAACCGCCTTTACCCGCCTCGTCGGCTGCCGCCGGCCGCTGCAGCTTGCGTCGATGCCCGCCGTGGCGACCGTCGAGCTCGTCGCGGCAGTCGCTCGCGCCGGTGCGCTGGCGATGATGCCGGGCGTCGGCATTCCAGGCTCCCTGCTCGCACGACTGCTGGACGAAGCGGCCGACGCGGCGGGAACCAGGGTCGGCGTCAATTTCCTGATGCCTTTCGTCGATCGTGATGCGGTGCGGGCAGCGGCACCGAAGGCGCGCGTCGTCGAGTTCTTTTATGGCGATCCCGATGCGGATCTGGTCGCGATTGCGCACGACGCGGGAGCGCTGGCGAGCTGGCAGGTCGGCAGCGTGGAAGAAGCGACAGCGGCCGCGGCGGCAGGCTGCGACATGGTCGTCGCGCAGGGAACCGGCGCCGGAGGACACGTCCGCGGGCGCGGCGAGCTGTTGCCGCTCGTTGCGGCCGTGCTCGATGCCGTCGACGTCCCGGTGGTCGGGGCCGGCGGCATCGGCACCGCGCGCGACATGGCCGACGTCCTTTCGGCCGGTGCTTCGGCGGTTCGCGTCGGTACGAGGTTCATTGCGTCGCGCGAAGCGGGGGCCCATCCCGACTACGTTCGCGCGGTGGTGGCAGCCGGAGCCGGCGACACCGAGCTGACCGAAGCGTTTTCGGTAGGCTGGCCGGACGCGCTGCACAGGGTGCTGTCGTCGTGCGTGCGGGCGGCCGCATCGCTGGACGAAGAGCTCACGGGCGAAGACGTGCGCTACGGCGTGAAGTTTCCCATCCCGCGCTTTTCGACGTTTCCGCCGAGCCGCGACGCGACCGGCCGGATCGACGCGTTCGCGCTCTATGCCGGAGTGTCCGTCGCGGCGGTTCGCGACGTGCAGCCGGCGGCGGATATCGTCGCCGAGCTCTGCGACGGAGCCGAGAAGCTGCTCGGATCGCGCACGCGGACGACAAGGGAGGAATCATGAGGTCCCGCGAACAGTGCCTGAAGATCGCATTTGTCGCCGGCGCGATTACCGACGCTGCAGCGCTCGTGCCGATGCTGTACCCGCCGATGGCGAAGCTGCTGTGGGGCTTCGACGATACCGGCGGCCCCTACCTCTTCGCGATGGGATACGGTGCGTCGCTGATGGCAGCGTGGACGGTGCTGCTGGTGTGGGCGTGGCAGCGCCCCGTCGAGCGCGCGTTCGTCGCTGCGCTGACGGTGTTCGTGATCTATGGTCTCGTCGCAACCGAGATCTTTGCGGTGTTGTCGGGCGTTCTGCCTGCGTGGCGGATGATTCCGACGTGGATCCTGCAGGCTGGGCTGCTGGCGCTGTTCGTGCGCGGCTACCACCATTCGTGGTTTGCACGCGACACCGGCCAGGTACTGCCGGGCGGTGCGTGAGCGGACCGCGGGCACTCAGCTCGCGCCGGCGCGCGGCGCAGGGCCGGCGCCGAGGAACGGCATGATCGCGGCCATCGGGTTGACCTGGGAATCCAGCGTCTTGCCGATCCCCGACAACAGCCCCATCACCCGCAGCACGAGCATCAGGTCGGACGGCGCGCGCACGATCGGATTGGCGCGGATGGCCGCGAGAAGCTCGTTCTGGATGCGGTCGACCATCTCCTGGTTCGCGTAGGCGCGGCCCGACTGCAGCGCCTGGCCGAGGAAAAGCTCCCCGAGGGCGACGAAAGTGCTGTCGCCGCCGTCGCGAAGACGAAACCCGAGAGCGCGAAACGCCTCGCCGGTCGCGTGCGGGTCCTTGCCGATGATCGCGACCGTCAGGCGAACGACGGCGTCCCTCAGCTCGGGCGTGAACTCCTTGGCCAGCCCGAGGTCGAGCACGACGAGCGTGAGGCCGGTCGCTTCCTTGCGCACGAGCAGGTTGCCGGGATGCGGATCGCCGTGGAAAAAACCGTGCTCGAGGATCTGCGTGACGCAGACCCGCGTCAGCAGCGCGGCGACTTCGTGCTTGTCGATTCCCTGCCGCGCGAGGGCCTCGAGATCGGTGATCTTCGTACCCTCGATGAAATCCATCGTCAGCACGTGGCGCGAAACGAGGTCATCGACTGGCACCGGGAATTGCACCGACGGATCGCCGGCGAATTCCGCCGCAAAACGACGGGCGTTGGCGGCTTCGCGAATGAAATCGAGCTCGAGCGGGATCAGCGTGCGCACCTCGTGAAGGACGACGCGCATGTCGAAGGCCGGCTCGAGGCGCACGAGGAGGTTGACGAAGAACGTAAGGTTGGCAAGGTCGGTCGCGACGACGCGCTCGATGTCGGGATACTGGATCTTGATCGCGACGTCCTGTCCTGCGAGCGTGCGCCCGCGGTGCACCTGGGCGAGCGACGCGGAGGCGATCGGCGTCGTTTCGATTTCGGCGTAGCACTGCTCGAGCGTACGGCCGAGCGAGCGCTCGACGTGAGGGCGAATCAATGCGAACGGCCGCGGCGGCACGCGGTCGTGCAACTCGCCGAGAACCTCGATGAAGCTGGGTGGCAGAACGTCGGCACGGCTGCCCATGAACTGGCAGACCTTGATCAGCAGGCCCTCGAGGCGGACGGCGGTATCGCGCAGGCGCCACGCTGCGCGGTGGTGCTGGCGGTCGTACCAGTCGGCCCTCTGGTTGCCGCCGGTCATCCGCCCGTACACCTGGCGGACCTTGTAGTCGGCGTAAACCGTGACGACGAGCCGCGCGACGAAGAGAAAACGGACGAAGCGAATTCCCGGCGGAAGCGGCAGAGGAGCCGGCGACAGGACCGGCGAAGGGATTCGGGAGCTCAAGACCCGGCGGGCTCCGTCAACGGCGGGCCCGGTCGCGCTCGATCTCGTCGACGCGCTCGCGCAGCCTTCGCGTGGCGGTGGCCGTTTTCCACGCGTACGCGAAGACGAGCACGAAGATCAGGGCATAGGCCCAGCCGACATGGTGAAGCTGGCGCAGCGCGAGGTCTTCGGCGCCGACTGGGGCGGGCGCGGCCTCGGTAGTCTCGTTCACGTGGAAGCACTCCGTTGGGAAAGGACGCTGCGGCTCATCGCGTACTGCTCCTCGTCGCGCAGGTCCGCTTCGAGAAGCTCGATCCGCTCCTGGCTGCGCAGCTGGGACAGGCGCATGGCCCACAGCCACAGCACGAGGCCGAGATGGGCCGCGAAACCGAGCATCAGCGCGGTGACCATGCGCGGATCGTCGATGCCGCCGTTGGGATTGCCGACGATCTGCGGGTGAATCGAACGGAAAAGACGCGTGGCCATCATCACCAGCGGCATGTTCACCGCTCCGACGATGGCAAGCACTGCCGCGTAGCGCGGCGCCATCTCGTTGTCGCGCGCGAACACGCGCAGCATCACGTAGGACGCGAACACGAGCCACAGCACGAGGAACGTCGTGAGGCGCGGGTCGCCGGTCCACCAGGCCCCCCAGGCGGTGTGCGCCCAGATGCACCCGGTCACCAGCACGATGGTCGCAAACAGCATTCCGACCGAAACTGCCGCGTGCGCGGCATGATCCCACTGGCTGCCGCGGGTGCGCAGATATCCGATGCTCGCGACGCCGGCGATGCCGAACGCGAGGAAGCAGGCGGTCGCCGCCGGAACGTGCCAGTAAAAGATGCGCTGGCTGAGCCCGAGCATCTTGTCCGAGGGCACCCAGAAGAAAATGGCCGCGAGCGAGGCCAGCCCGAACGCGAATGTGACGATGGGCGTGATGCGAAGCAGCCAGCGTTCGAGGGTGTCCATGCTGATGTTCCTGGCCGATGATCTTGGCTGATGATCCTGGCCGATGATCCGTGTCCTGGCCGCGCGTCCGGGGAGCTGCGGCCTGCCGCAGTGTGCTGGGGGCCGGGTGTCGAGTCCACCGTCGCGCCGTCGTGGCTCTGCCCGGGAGCGCCGCGCCGTCAGTCCACGAGCACGAACTCGAACAGCATCCAGCCTCCGGTCACCATCACGACGTCGAACCCGGCGATGATGTCGACGCGCATGCCGAGAGCCGCCAGGCCGGAGCCGCCGAGTACCATCTGCGTGGCCTGGGCCGCCGCGATCAGCAGCGGAATCTGCAGCGGAAGCACGAGCAGCGGCAGAACCATCTCTCGCGCGCGAGTGCCGAGTGCGGCAAGGGCGAACAAAGTTCCCGTTGCTGCGATGCCGATCGTCCCTCCGGCGACGACGACGAGGAGGCCGGCGACGTTGGCGCCGAGCCAGACGCCGTACATCAGCGAGAATACCGGCAGCAGCAGTAGCTCGAACGCGACGAGCAGCAGCAGGTTGACCGCCAGCTTGGCAAGGTAGATCGACCCGCGGTCCATCGGGGACGTCATCAGTCCTTCGATGCACGAGCCTTCGCGCTCGACGAGGAACGTGCGGCCGAGCGAGAGCACGGACGCGAACAGGATCGAAACCCACAGGATTCCCGCCGCGAACCGGCCGGTTTCCTCGGGCTTCAGCGCGAGCGAGAAATCGAAGATCACGAGTACGAGAAGGCCGAGCACGAACAGCGCCGGCAGCGTCTCGCGCGAGCGCGCTTCGAGCACGAGATCCTTCCACACCAGCGCCAGCATCGCGTATCCCGACGCCGCTTCACGCGGCGGCAAGGGCCTCCGAGTAACGAAGCGCCATCGACGCCGCGTCGGGCGGGGCCGCGTCGCCGCTGTCCCACACGATGCGGCCGCGGCCGAGCACGACGGCGCGGTCCGCCGATTGCAGCGCCCTTTCGATGTCGTGCGTGGCCATCAGTACGGTGACGCCGTCGTTCGCCAGCGATGCCAGGATGCGCGCGAGAACTGCCGCGCCCTCGGGGTCGAGACCCGTCAGCGGCTCGTCCAGCAGCAGCAGCTCGGGGCGGTGCAGCAGCGCACGCGCCAGCGCGAGGCGCTGCAGCATTCCCCGCGAGTACGCGCCGGCGCGGCGGCCGGCCGCGTGCCCGAGGCCGACATCGGCGATCAGCTCGTCCACCCGCCCTTTGTCGACGACGCCGAACAATCGCGCGTAGAACGCGAGGTTCTCGCGCGCGTCGAGGTCGCGGTACAGGAACCCGTCGTGGCCAAGGTAGCCGATGCGTCGGCGCAGCGCCGCGTCGGGCGGAAGCGGCTGACCGAGCACGAACGCCGATCCGGACTGGGCGCGCAGCAGGCCCGCCAGCGTGCGAAGCAGCGTGCTCTTGCCGGCGCCGTTCGGGCCGAAGAGCGCGACGCACTGTCCGCGGCGAACTTCGAGGTCGACGCCGCGCAGCACCGGTTGGGCGCCGAATCGGCGAGAGAGTGCGCGCAGCGATACGGCGGCGCCTGGCGCTTGCGAGCTCACGCGCTGGGTCGTCCCTTGTTTCAGGCAGCCTTTCCCAGCGCCATCGTGCGGCCGTCGTCGCGAGGCCTGGTGATCAGCCACAGCACGTAGAAAAGGTGACTGGCCAGCGCAGCGGCCCACAGGAAAAGATCGAGGCGGCCGGCGGCCGCGGCGAACAGCAGCGCGTAAGCCACTCCGTCTCGCTGAACGAAGCGCGAAACGAACTCGTCGCCCGTAGCCGATGCGGACTCGCCGCCCGGGCGGCGCTCGCCGCGCTGCGATGCAGCCTGGCGTGACAGCCAGGAGTCGCGCAGCACGAAGACGTACGCGATGCCGGTGCTGACGAGTACGCCGACCGTCGCGACTACCGCCAGCGCGACCGCACCGTGGCCCCTGGCCGGCCCTCCCGCCAGGCTCCACAGCAGCGCGATGTGGAGCACCGTGTCGCCCGCGAGGTCGAGCTTTTCGCGAACATCGCCGTCGGCGAAGCTCGCGCGCGCGAGCACGATGCCGGCGGCACCGACGATGCGGGCCGCAAGGTACAGCAGTGCGCCGGAGACTCCGGCAGCGTAGCTTCCGCTCTCGATGATCCACGCGGCGGCAAGGCCGATCACGAGCTTGATCGCCGAGATGCCGGCGGGTCCGAGGGCGGTGTCGTTGAAGCGGCGCGCAAGAAGCGGGGCAAGGGTCGGTCGCAGCCGCAGCAGCGGCAGCAGCTGCGGCGGGCCGAACAGCGTTTCGATCAGCTTTTCTTCGGCATGCGCGGTCGAGACGTTGTCGCTCAGCCTCTGCTCGCTGTGCGCGTCGAGATCGAGCGTGGCCTCCGGCCCGACGAGCAGGCCGGACAGCGCTGCGGCGGCCGAGGTGGTTCCGAGGCGCAATGCAATGTCGACGGCGTCTTCGCGAGTGACGCGCGCGATCGGAACCGACACGCAGCCGCGCTCGCAGACGCGGCCGAGCAGCACCGGCTCGCTCGCATCGCGGATCGCGACGACGGCCGCGATCGCGAGGTACCATTCGGCTGCAACCAGCAGCATCGTGCTCTCGCCGAAACCGAACTCGGCGACGAAGCGGTCGGCGGGAATGCAGAGGGCGTCGGGCTCGACGATGCCGCGGATCTCGGCGCCGAGCGCGCGGCGCTCGGGCGGGTAGACGACGACGACGCCGAGCCCCAGCATGCGCGCCGCGTGGACGTGGCGCAGCACCGAAGGCACGCCGGCCAGCTTGGCCAGCGCACCCCTTCCGCTGACGAGCACGACCAGTGTCTCGGACATCGCAGCATCTATATCGGCCCGCGGCCGGGTAATCGAACGGAAAATCGGGGCTTTCGCCGGGCGCTGCTACTGCTCGGGGCCACGATCGTCGCCCCTGCTGCTGCCGGGGAAACGTTCGTTGACCCTCCTCTGCCCGGAGCAACGTTCGTCACGACCCCGCGGCGGGCCAGGAACCGGTATCGCGCAGCTGGCTGGCCTGCTGCGGATCCGACCAGCGCAGCGGCAGCGCCGAGCGGGCCAGTCGTCCGCCGCGGGCGGTGATCTCGACGAGGCGCTGCGCCTTCGCGAACGCCGCGACTTCGGGACCTTCCCAAAGGATGCGCGCGCTGCCGGCGATCTGCAGCACGTCGCCGCTGCGATAGTCGACGAAGAGAAGCCCGGCGCACGGATTTACCGTCAGGTTGCCGAGAGTGTTGAACAGGAAGTTGCCGCGAAAATCCGGAAACGTGAGCACGCTGGCGCCGCCCTGTTCGGTCACTCGCACGAAACCCGGCTTGCCGCCGCGATGCGAGACGTCGACGCCGTCGGAGCCGCCGCTGCGCGCCCGCGCTGCCGCCGATGCGATGAAGAACGTATCGGCGCTCCGCACCAGCGCGAGCGATGCCTCGCCGAGCGCGGCGCCAAGCGGTTCGTCGGGCGAAGCATCGTCGGCGCGATGAGGTTCAGCCTGCGCGTCGCCGCTCGCGCTTCTCGCACTGCTGGAAGGATCGCGCGTCCACTCGGGCCGCCGCGCCTGGATGTACTGGGGACAGTTGCCGAAGCTCTGGTCGACGCGAACCGTGAAACCGGCGGGATCCGCAGCGACGACGGTTCCGTTCATGCGATTGCGCCGTCGCGTCGCCGGCTCGATGCCGAGAAGCCCGAGCGGAGCGCCGGCCGACAGGTGCGCGGCAAGAGGGTCGTGCGTGGCGGGACTGGCGTCGATGCGAAGGTGCTTCTCGTCGAGCGCGTGCACGAAACCGGGCCAGCCCGCGACGATCGAGGCCCACGGTCGTCCGCTGGCGTCGACGCTGCCGACCAGCAACGTCGGCAGCCTCTCGAAGAACTGGCGGTGCTCGATCGGCATGGCATCGCGAATGATCGCCGCGCCTATCTGCTCGATGCGCTCGCGCACGCCGACCCGCTCCTGCACGGCGAGCTCGCCCTCGTGGAACACTTCCCGCGGGTCGTCGCTGTCTGCCATCCCCGCCGATTACGCGGCGGGGCCGTATTGCGCAAGAACGGCCCGCGTTTGCTCAAATTCGCCTCGTCCGCGAAACTCCGGCCATGAGCGCAAGGTCGTCCGTATTGTCGAACTGGGGAGCGGTAATCTCGACGCAGAACCTGCCGGAGGGAGCCGAAATGGACCTCGGCTCGCGCTGGCTGCTGATCATCCGCGCCAGCGTGTTCCCGATGACGCTGTTCTCGGGCCTGATCGGCGGCCTGCTGGCCGCGCGCGCCCCCGACGCGAATTTCGGCTGTCTTGCGCTCGCGGTCTTCGGGCTGGTCATCGCGCACAGCGCGAACAACATGATCAACGACTACTTCGACGTGGTCGGCGGCGTCGACACCGAAGGCTACGTGCGCACCCAGTACGCGCCGCATCCGATCCTTTCGGGACTGATTTCGACGACCGGCCTTCTGCTGGCGATCCTGGCCGCGAACCTCGTCGATCTCTGGATTCTCGTCGAGCTCGTGAAGATCCGCGGCCCTCTCGTCGTGTTCTTCGCGCTCGCGGGACTGTTCATCAGCGTGTTCTACGTTGCGCCGCCGCTGAAACTGAAGCACCGCGGGCTCGGCGAGCCGGGCGTTGCGATCGTGTGGGGTCCGCTGATGATCGGCGGCACGTACTTCGTGACGACCGGGCATGCCCCGCTGTGGGTCTTTCTCGCTTCGCTTCCGTACGCGATGCTCGTCGCGACGGTGCTGTTCGGAAAGCACGTCGACAAGCACGATTCGGACAAGGCCAAGGGCATCCGCACCCTGCCGGTGATCCTCGGCAAGGAAGAGGCGCTGCGCTGGACGCGCACGATGATGGTGCTGTTCTTCCCGCTCGTCGTTGCGCTCGTGATCACCGGTGCAGTCGGGCTGTGGTGCCTGCTCGTGCTGCTCGCGGTGCCGCGCCTTCTCGAGACGCTCGAGACGTTCCGCAAGCCTCCGCCTCCGCAGCCTCCGCCTGGCTACCCTCTGTGGCCGCTGTGGTACGTCGCGTGGGCCTTCCGGCTCACGCGCCGCGCCGGTGGCCTTTTCGTGCTCGGGCTGCTGCTCGACGCGATCATCCCGCTGCACCTGTCGCTGCACGCCTGACGCGCTCTTCGGCTCACTCGCGCGTCTGCCCGAAGCACAGGCGCTGCCGCACGAGCGGGCAGCCGTGTTGCCTCCGGCACGAGGCGACAGTGTCCGCGGCTACCCTTGTCAGGCGGCGCCAACGCGGCGAATCTCCAGCAGCTTCGCGTGACGGCGCGGCGCCGGCCGATGTCCGAGGGCAGTGGCATGCCCGTTGCTGCTCCACATGCATGCTCGGTCTCGTGCTCACCGCGGGTGGTGCGCGCGGCGCTTACCAGGCCGGCGTCCTCCGGCGGATTTCCGAAATTCCGGCGCTCGCCCGCCGGCCTCTTCCGTTTGCGATCGTGACCGGCGCCTCGGCCGGCGCGATCAACGGCGTGGCGCTGGCGGCGCGCTCGGGAAACTTCGGCAATGCCGCGCTCGAGATCGCGCTGCTGTGGTCCCAGCTGCGCGTCGAGCAGGTGTTCCGCTCCGACGTTCCGTCGCTGCTGACCACCGGTGCGACGCTCGCACGCGACTTCGTGCTCGGCGGGCTGTTCGGTTCGACGCTGACCAGCGGCTTCTTCGACACCTCGCCGCTCGAGGCCATGCTGCGCAACGCGTTCCCGCATGGCGGCATTGCGGACGCGATCCGGCGAAACCAGGTCTACGCAGTCGCGGTGACGGCCACCAGCTATCATTCCGGCCGCTCGTACACGTTCATCGAGGGACGCAGCGGCCATCCCGTGTGGAACAAGAGCCGTCGCGTCGTCGTTCCCGGGGTGCTGACGTACCGGCACGTGCTCGCGTCGTCGGCGATCCCGATCCTCTTCCCGCCGGCGCGCATCGATGACCGGCCCGACAGCCTGTGGTTCGGCGACGGTGCGCTGCGCCTGGTCGCGCCGATGAGCCCGGCGATCCGCCTCGGAGCAACGCGCATCCTTGCCGTCGGGGTGCGTTCGTCGCGCGCCGCAGCGACGCTCGCGCGCGAAGAGCTCGCCGGAAACGCCGCGCTGGACGCCGAAGGCGGCCGTATCGCCAGTCCGCCGCTGGCCCAGGTCTGCGGAGTGTTCTTCAACGCGATCTTCCTCGACCACCTGGATGCCGACGTCGAGCACCTGCAGCGAATGAACACCCTGCTCACGAGCCACATGCGCGGCGGCGACGACGATGCGCGCGATACGACGATCGAAGGCATGAAGCCGATCGAGCCGCTGGTCGTCTCGCCATCGGAAGACCTGGCGCTGGTGGCGCAGCGCTTCGCGCACCGCATGCCGCGCCTGGTCCGCTACATGCTGGACGGCCTCGGCATCCCCGATGCCCAGAGCGCCGACCTCATGAGCTATCTCCTGTTCGATTCCGCGTTCACGAGGACTCTCGTCGACATCGGGTGGCGCGACGCCGACGCGCGCATCGACGAGATCGAGGAGTTCGTGCGCGGCGCCGACCCGCTCCTGGCCGAGGTGCGTCAGATGCCCGTTCGCCTGCACGCAGTGGGCGGCGTCGAATAGCGCCCGGATTGCTCCAGGGCCGGCGTTTCCGCTAAGGAAGACGCATGCGCGCGGCCAGGCTTCTCGCCGTCGCCGTCTTCGCGGTTGCGGCTGCGCTGACGGCTTTCGTGCAACTGGCCCCCGAGACGGCGCTTCGTACGGCGCTGTCGCTCGAGCGCCACCGCTCCGGCCTCGTTCGCAAGGAGATCGACCTGCCGGGCGGACTCCACTACGTCTACCTCGAAGGCGGCAGCGGCGAGCCGCTGATGCTTCTCCACGGCTTCGGCGCCGACAAGGACAACTTCACGCGCATCGCGCGTCTTCTCGTGCCGAACTACCGCGTCGTGATCCCCGACCACATCGGATTCGGCGAGTCGTCGCATCCGGCCGATGCCGATTATTCGCCGCCGGCGCAGGCGGAACGCCTGCACGAGCTGGCCGCCGCGCTCGGCATTACGCGCGTGCACCTCGGCGGCAACTCGATGGGCGGCCACATCGCGATGAGCTATGCGGTGGCGTATCCGAACGACGTCGCGTCGCTGTGGCTTCTCGATCCCGGCGGGATCTGGAGCGCGCCGCCGAGCGAGCTGGCGCAGGTGCTGCAGAAGACCGGACGCAATCCGCTGATGGCCAGCAACGAGGACGAATTCGCGAAAGTCTACGCGTTCGCGATGAGCGATCCGCCGTGGGTTCCGCGGGCCTTCCTCGACGTGATGGCACGGCGGCGCATCGAGAATTTCGCGCTCGAGCAAAAGATTTTCGAGCAGATCCGCGGCGACCGGCTCGAAGAGCGGCTGCGCGGCCTGGCAACGCCTACGCTCATCGTCTGGGGCCGCGAAGACAGGGCCATCAACGTCGCGACTGCGGAAGTTCTCCACGGCATGCTGCCGCATTCGCAGGTCATCGTGCTCGACCACATCGGCCACTTGCCGATGCTCGAGGCTCCGGAAAGAAGCGCCGCCGATTACCTCGCCTTCCGTGCGTCGCTCGCTGCTTCGCCGGCCGCCACGGACCCGACCTGACCGCGCCGCCGTCGCATTTCCAAACCCGGACGCTTCCGCGTAGGGTCGCCGGGCCGGCAACGGACGACTGCAAGGCGTCCGGCCGAGCCCCGACTTCAAGGAGTTCGATCCATGCGAGAAGCCGTCATCGTTGCGAGCAAGCGCACCGGCCTGGCCAAGTCGTACCGCGGCTCGTTCAATGCGACGAGACCGGACGAGCTGGCGAGCCACGTCATCAAGGCCGCGCTCGAGCAGGTTCCTGCGCTCGAGGCGCGCGAGATCGAGGACTGCATTCTCGGCTGCGGCTTTCCCGAGGGAGCCCAGGGAATGAACATCGCGCGCGTAGCGGCGCTGGGTGCCGGCCTGCCCGAGACGGTCGCAGGCACGACGGTCAACCGCTTCTGCTCCTCCGGCCTGCAGGCCATTGCGATGGCTGCCCACCAGGTCATCAACGAAGGCGCCGACGCGGCGATCGGCGGCGGCGTCGAAAGCATCACGATGGGCCAGGGCAAGATGAATGCCGACGGCATCGTCAGCCAGAAGGTCTTCGACCTGTGGCCGGGCGTCTACATGGGAATGGGAGAGACGGCCGAAGTGGTCGCCGAGCGTTACGCGATCTCGCGCGAAGACCAGGACGCGTTCGCGCTGCGCAGCCAGCAGCGCACCGCTGCCGCCCAGGAGAACGGCACCTTCAACGACGAAATGGCGCCGATGCAGGTCAAGTGGGCGAAGAAGGGCAACGACGGCAACATGGTCATGGAGGACAAGCTCGTCGACCGCGACGAGTGCAACCGCCCGAGCACGACGCTGGACGGACTTGCCTCGCTGCCGCCGTCGTTTCGTCCGACGGGCACCGTCACTGCCGGCAACGCGAGCCAGCTGAGCGACGGCGCGTCGGCCACGGTGCTGATGTCGTCGCAGAGAGCCAAGACCCTCGGCATCCAGCCTCTCGGCATCTACCGCGGTTTCGCGGTGGCCGGCTGCCGCCCCGAGGAAATGGGCATCGGCCCCGTCTACGCAGTGCCGAAGCTCCTGAAGCGCGCGGGCCTCAAGATCTCCGACATCGACGTCGTCGAGCTGAATGAAGCGTTCGCGTCGCAGCTTCTCTACTGCATGCGCCAGCTCGGGATCAGCGACGAGCAGATCAATCCGAACGGAGGCTCGATTGCCATCGGGCATCCGTACGGAATGACCGGGTCGCGCATGACCGGGCACCTTCTCTACGAGTTGCGCCGCCGCGGCGGCCGCTACGGCATCGTCACGATGTGCATCGGCGGCGGCCAGGGAATGGCGGCGCTGTTCGAAGCCTGCTGAGCGCGCACGTTCGCAGACGGCCCGGCTCCCGCACGCGATTTCGCGCGGGAGCCGGCCGCTGCGCCAACGTCGGCGGCCTCCCGGCCGGGGGCGACCGGCGTCGCGCGCGCAGCCAGGCGACCGCGCGCGCCTTTTCGTGATAGAACGCCGCCCGTGGCGGCATCGCGCAAAGTGATCCTCATCGCGAGCGGGACCAGTCCCGACCGCGCCATCGCGCTCGAGCACCTGCTTTCGGCTGCGGCAGCGACGTTGGGCTGGACCGATCGCCTGGAAATCCGGCTCGGCGGCATCGACTCCGGCGCCGGCCGCATCAGCGATGCCGGCCTGGCGGCGCTGCACTCGGTCGGAATCGATGCCGCGAGCGCGGTCTGCCCCGACCTTTCGCGGCGTCCGACATTGCTCGAGGGCGCGGACTTCGTCGTCTGCGACCGCGGCGACGTTGCCGACGCCTTGGTCGACTGGGACGAAGCGGGCGAGGCCGAGTTCGTCGTCGTCAGCGAGATCGACCCGGAGCCGGACGGCGACGACCGGCCGATCGGCGACGACGTCAGGCACTACGAAGGCGCGATCGAAGAAGTCCTGCGCCGCGTCGTCGCGGCGCGAGCCGACCACGATCTCGGCTGACAAATTGCGCAAAACCGGAACCGCCGGCAGAAGTTTTTCCGCAGCCTTCCGGCTCGGACACTACGGTACGATCCATACCGGTGTTCCTACCGGCACTTCCGCTGCAACCGCACGAATGTCCGGGTCCGAGAGCGCGATGCAGCCTTTCGTCCAGTCGATGCCGGCGTCCTGCACGACGAGGCGATCGTTGCCGTGGATGGCGACGGAGCCGCCGATCGCAAATGGCTTTCCGTGGTCGTCGGGAATCCGCCCGGCACCGCGCGCATCTTCGTAATTCCTGCGGTCGCGCGCGTTCGGATAGTCGAGCGCGAGATAAAACTGCCATCGCGCATGGGGATGCCTGGCAATGATGCGGTAGAGACCTTCGGGAGTGCGGGCGTCGTTTTCGTGGAGCTTGGCGCCGTCGGGATCGAGGCCGAGCACGACGCGGAATTCTCTTTCGAACCGTCCGCCGCGATAGAGTGCGAGCTTTCGCTCCGACTTGTAGACGACGACCTCGACCCCCGCGGCGCTCGAGACGCGTGTGGCGGCAGGTACGCGTTCGTCCGCGCATGCGCGGCCCGCGGCAATGCATGCTGTCAACGATGCCGCGGCGATGCCGGCCAGTGCATTGAATCGCGTCCGTTCCATGGCGTATAAACGCTCTCTTGCAGGCTGCATCTTCGAACGCGGTGTGCGATGCCGCAACCGCCGCAGGAATCGGCGCCGCGGCCGCCGTGACGCGCGCCGCTGCAGGCTGCGGCGAAGCAATGCCGAAGCTCGTCGCGCGTGCGGCCGCAAAGCGGAAGCTCGTTTCGCGAGCCGCCGCGCTGCTGGCGCTCCTCGCCAGTCCGCTGATGCTCGCCGCGAGCCCGGCCGTGCGCGATCCCGCTACTGTCGAATGGGCCCTTCCGGAGCTGCTCGAGCCTTCCGGAATCGTCTGGCACCCGGGCCGCCGTACTCTGTTCGTCGCCGGCGACGACGGGGACCTCGGCGAAGTTTCGGTGGATGGAAAGCTGCTGCGCAGGTTTCATCTCGGCGGCGACCTCGAGGCGATCACCGTCGATCCCGCGACCGGCCTGCTCTACGTCGCGCACGAGGGCCGCGAATGGATCTACGAAGTGCGTCCCGACGATTTCAAGACGCTGCGCCGCATCACGATCGACAGGACCTGGAAGGGTGATCCGAATTTTCTTCGGCGCGGCGGCGACGGGGTCGAAGGACTGACGTTCGTTCCCGACGACAAGGATCCCGAGGGAGGCCGGTTCTGGGCCGTCAACCAGTACGATCCCCCGGTGCTCGTCGAGCTCGCGACGCCGCTGCGGTCATCGAAGGAAAAAATGCTGACGGCGACCATCGTGCGCGTAGTCCCGGTCAGCCCGGCGCCGCTGTCGGAAGTCACGTGGAAGAGCGACACCCGCGAGTTCCTCGTGCTGTCGGCGATCTGGCGCCGCGTGGCCGTCCTCGATGCCGACGGCAATTTCGAGCGCAGCGTCCACGTGCCCGGTTTCATGCCCGAGGGGCTCACCCGCCTTCCGGACGGCCGCATCGTGATCGCCCAGGACTCCGGCGGCCTCGTCCTGTGGAAACCCGACGGCGATCCGTTCCGCGCCGATGTGGCCTCCGGGCCGCCGGCGCCGGCCCCGGGCCAGGCGCCCGGCGCCGCGCGCACCCGCCACTGAATCCGCCGCTGAATCCGCAATGACCCCCTGCCCTGCCGCCGCCTGTCGAGCCGAACGCAAAACTGGTCTAATCTGCGCCTTCCTCGAGAACCCATGACCATACCCAGAGCCTCCCGCAAGGGTGCCGCGCCACGGCCGGCCCGCTTCCTTCCTCCGACGTCCCGCTCCGGCCGCAGGCCGCTTGCCGCGATCGTGCTCGCGGCCGGCCAGGGCAAGCGCATGCAATCGCCGCGTGCGAAGGTGCTTCACGAGGTGGCCGGCCGCAGCCTGGTCAGCCTCGTGCTGGACGCAGTGACGCCGCTTTCTCCTTCGCCGCTCGTCGTCGTCGTCGGACATGACGGCGAGCGCGTGCGCGCGACCGTCGAAGCGCGCGCGACGACCGTCGTGCAGCCGCACCAGCTCGGCACCGGCCACGCGGTGCTGCAGGCAAAGAAGGCGCTCGCCGGCTTCGACGGGGACGTGCTGGTGCTGTGCGGCGACGCACCGCTGCTGCGCACCGGGACGATGCGCGAGCTCGTGCGCCTGCACCGGCGCGTCGGCGCCAGGGCCACCGTGCTCAGCGCGATCGTCGACGACCCGACCGGCTACGGGCGCATCGTGCGCGGCAGTGCCGGCGGCGACATCCGCATCATCGAGGAAGCCGACGCCGACGAGGACCAGCTCGAGATCTGCGAGATCAACACCGGAACCTGGTGTTTCCAGGCTTCGTTCCTTTTCCACGAGCTCGCGCGCCTCGGACGCAACAACGCCCAGAACGAGTACTACCTGACCGATCTCATCGAGGCCGCCTCTGCCGAGAACGCGGCAAGCTGCGTCGCGCTCGAGGACGGCGACGAAGGCCACGGGGTCAATACCCGCGCCGATCTCGCGCGCATCGAGGGCCTGATGCAGGAACGCCTGATCGACGGGGCGTTGCAGGACGGAGTGACTTTCCTCGATCCGGCCACCGCGATGCTTTCGGTGACGACGAAGTTCGGCGCCGACACCGTGGTCGGACCGAACGTGCGGTTCGAAGGACAGGTCACGATCGGAAGCGGCTGCACGATCGAAGGCAACGCCCATCTTCGCAACACCGTCGTCGGCGACGGCGCGCTGCTGCGCTGGGGCGTGGTTGCCGACGGCGCCCGCATCGGGCGCGGCGCCCGCATCGGCCCGTTCGCCCACCTGCGGCCCGACGCGGAGCTGGCCGAAGAAGTGCACATCGGCAACTTCGTCGAGGTCAAGAAAGCGACGATCGGCGCCCGCTCGAAGGCCAACCACCTCGCCTACATCGGCGATTCCAGCGTCGGCACCGACGTCAACATCGGAGCCGGCACGATCACCTGCAACTATGACGGTTTTGACAAGCACCGCACCGTGATCGGCGACCGCGTGCAGATCGGCAGCGACACCCAGCTCGTCGCGCCGGTGACCGTCGGCGCCGATGCGTACATTGCGGCCGGCTCGACGATCTCGCGCGACGTCGAGCCCGGCTCGCTGGCGTTCAACGACAAGCCGCAGCGCGGCCGCGCGGGGTGGGTCGAGGCCTTCCGCAAACGCACGCGTCCGGCGGCCGGCGCCAAGCTCGTCGCGAAGCCCGCCAAGCCCGTAAAGGCCACTGCCAAGCCGGGCAGCACGGCCGCCAAGCCGGGCAAGACCGCCGGCAAGTCCCGCAACCCTTCCTTGAAAACCGGCAAATCCGCCGCCGCTGCCGGCAAGCCGCGCGCGGGCAAACGATCGAAGGCGAGGCGCTGACGGCCATGTGCGGCATCGTAGGATACGTCGGGCACCGACAGGCCGAGCGCGTGCTCGTCCAGGGGCTGAGGAAGCTCGAATACCGCGGTTACGATTCGGCCGGCCTCGCCATTCTCGACGAAGGGCGAATCGACGTGCGCCGCGCGGTCGGCAAGCTCGACAACCTCCAGGCGCTTCTCGACGCCAAGCCGATGAGCGGCACCACCGGCATGGGCCACACGCGCTGGGCAACCCACGGCAAGCCTTCGGAGCGCAACGCGCATCCCCACCGCGCCGGCGACGTCGTCGTGATCCACAACGGGATCATCGAGAACTACCTCGAGCTGCGCGCGGAGCTGGCCGCATCCGGCGCCACGATGTGCTCGGACACCGACACCGAAGTGATCGGTCATCTCATCGATCGCGAGCGGCGTGCGGGAAAAGGCCTTGCCGACGCCACGCGCGCCGCGATCGCGCGGCTTCGCGGCTCCTTCGCGATCGTCACGCTGTCGTCGGCCGAGCCGGACCGGCTCGTCGCCGCCAAGAACGCGACGCCGGTCGTGATCGGCGTCGGCGACCGCGAGAACCTCATCGCGTCCGACGTCCCCGCGCTGCTCGACTACACGCGCGACGTGATGTTCCTCGAAGACGGGGAAATGGCGGAAGTGACGGCCACGTCGGTTGCCGTGACGACGTTCGACGGGCGTCCCGTCTCGCGCGCGTCGCGCCGCATCACGTGGGACCCCGTCACTGCGCAGAAGGGCGGCTACAAGCACTTCCTGCTCAAGGAAATCCACGAGCAGCCGGTCGCGGTGGTCGACACGCTGCGCAGCCGGCTGAGCCAGGAAGACCGGGCCGTCAACCTTTCGGAGCTCGGCGAGCTGGAGAAACGGCTCGATTCGTTCGACCGGCTGACCATCGTTGCGTGCGGCACCGCCTGGCACGCAGCGCTGATCGGACGCTATGCGATCGAGCGTCTGGCGCGCCTGCCGGTCGATGTCGATTACGGCAGCGAGTACCGCTACCGTGAGCCCGTCGCCGATTCGCGCACGCTGATGATCGTCGTCTCCCAATCCGGCGAGACAGCCGATACGCTGGCGGCTATCGAAGCGGGGCACGCGCGCGGCGCCACCGTGCTGGCCGTCTGCAACGTCGTCGATTCATCGATCGCGCGAAAGGCCGACCACGTCCTGTACACGCACGCCGGCCCGGAGATCAGCGTCGCGAGCACGAAGGCGTTCACGACGCAGCTTGCCGCCCTCTACCTCGTCGCCGTGTGGCTCGGGCGTCGCAAGGGCAGGCTGTCGGCCGCCGACGAAGCGCGCTACGTGCAGGCCCTGGTCGAGCTGCCGCTGCTGATGGAGACGGCGCTCAAGGAAGAAGAGCCGATCGCGCGCATTGCGCGCCAGATCGCCGCCGCTTCCGACATGCTCTACCTCGGCCGCGGCGTGAACTTCCCGGTGGCCCTCGAAGGCGCCCTCAAGCTCAAGGAGATCTCGTACATCCACGCCGAGGGCTATCCCTCGGGGGAAATGAAGCACGGCCCGATCGCGCTGATCGACGAGAACATGCCGGTGCTGGTGCTGCTTCCGAAGGACGAGGTCTACGAGAAGACGCTGAGCAACCTGATGGAGGTCGAGTCCCGCGGCGGCCGCATCTTTGCGGTCACCGACGACGCCGATCTCGAGCTGGTGCGGATCTCCGAGTGGGTCGTCACGGTGCCGCGCACCGAGAGCCTGCTGATGCCGGTGCTGCTGACGATCCCGCTGCAGCTTCTCGCCTACCACGTGGCCGTCGAGCGCGGCACCGACGTCGACCAGCCCCGCAACCTGGCCAAGAGCGTCACGGTGGAGTGACGCGGCCGCGCCGACCGTCATGGACACGAATGGATCCCTCCGCGAGTCGCGGACAAGTCCGCACCCGTGGGAGGCCGGCGTTGCCGCCTGCCCGCCGCCATGGCGGGTCGCCGCATCGGTGTTCGTCGTCTTCGCGCGAGGCAGCCTTCTCGTCACCGTCGCGTACGTCATGTTCTCGGGCAACCCGCCGCTCAATCCGCTCAAGCAGATGCGGCTCTTCGCAGGCCTGTTCCTCGCCCCCGAAGCCGCTGCCTGGTGCATCGCCAGGGCGTTCGCCGGCCGGCTCCGCGTCGAGGACGGCGCGCTGGTGCTCGAGCAGCGCGAGCGCAGCACCGAGATTCCGGTAGGCGCAATCGCAGCGATCGAGCCGTGGCGAGTGCCGCTTCCGGGTCCGGGGCTGTGGCTGCGGCTGAGGTCGGGACGCCGCTTCTCGCTGGCGCTGCAGGTCGCCGACATCGTCGGCCTCATCGATGCGCTCGGCGCGGCGGGCGCGAGCGACGAGGTACGCGAGGTGCTCGGCACCTTCGCGGTGCGCTACGCGAACGCGCGCTACGCCAACCGGCCGGGGCGTCTCGACAACCCCGTCCTCAAGTTCGTCGCCTTTTCCCTGGTGCCGACGTTGCCGGTGTTCCGGCTTCACCAGTACATCACGTACGGCGGCACCTTCGGCGAGTACTACACCTTCGGCCTGCAGGCCTACCTGCTCGCATTCGCGATCTGGTGGGTGTCCTGGTCGATCTACCTCGTGATGATCGCGGCGGTGTTCCGCGTCGCCCTCGAGGCGGCCTGCATGGCCGGGACGCTGGCGGCGCCGTCGCGGGCCATCGCCGTTCGCCGCTCCATGGAGATCGTCGGCAAGCTGGCCTTCTTCATCGGCATCCCCGCGTGGATCATTCTCAGGCTGACGGCCTGATCGCCCGCGACCGGCCCGAAGTGCGGTCCGGACTGCCGGGGACGCTCGGTGACGCATTGCGCAATCCCGCCCTAGCTCTCCGGCCATTGAAAACAGGCAGCGGCGCTTACAAGCCGTAACTGACCGCGGTCCAGAACGACGAAGGCCCGGGTGCGGTGTGCACCCGGGCCTTCTTTTTTTCGCGACCGAGCCCTGCCGCGAAGTTCGGATCGCGGCCGCGAAGTCAGGTCACGGGGTGGCCGGGTTGAAGACCGACAGGCCCCAGCCCATGCGCTCGTGGCCGTAATGGTTCCAGAACGGGTTCTTTCCGCCTACGTACTGGCTGTCCGTCAGGTCCGGCGTCGACGAGCCGCTCGCGGTGCCGCCCGGGATGATGCCGGTCGAGACCGTCCCGCCGTCGTAGGTCGGGTGCGTGTCGTCGGACTGGATGTAGTCGTAGCTGGTCGACGACGTCGCGTAGTGGGTGTTGGCGTCGCGGATCGTGGACTTCAGCGTCGACGTGATGCGCGTGACGTAGGCCGCCTCGGTCTCGCCCTGGACGTACTTGAGGGCGGTCGAGTCGACCTGGCCGTCGCCGTTGCTGTCGTAGTCCGCGCCCATGAAATTCGCGAAGTTGTCGTTACACTTGAAGCCATACGTATTCGCGAAGTTGCAGGCCCTCCAGTTCATGTGGGCCAGGTAGGGCAGGAACTTGTTGCGCATGTTGACCGTCGCACCCGTGGTCGCGTCCTTGCAGGTGCTCTGCACGTTGTCGGCGTTGTAGCCGGGGTAGTACAGGTTCGAGATCGATTTGACCTTCACGCCCGAGTACACGTGCGCGTTGATGTAGGTCATCGCATTCTGCTGGTACGTCGTGCAGTTGTTCAGCGCGGTGTCCAGAACCCCAAAGTTGCAGGTACCGCTCTGGCCCTTCAGGTTGCTGCGGGACTGCAGGCCGTCGTTGCCGCACATCTCGAAGCTGACTGCACGGACGTTGCTCGGCGTCATGTACGAGGACTCCGAGACGATCTTGTTGTTGTAGACGTCCGAGGCCACCGCGCCGGACTTGCAGCGGTTCTGGATATCCATGTCGGCGTTCCAGGCGTGCTGGAGGTAGTCCGCATTGACGGTATTGGCCGAGAACAGTGCGAGGTCCCAAATCGAAGTGTCGTAGCCGGCGTAGATCGAGTCACCGTAGGCGACCACGCGGTACTTGGCCGACGTGTTCGGACGGTCGATCGTCCACGAAAGATTCTGAGTCAGCGTGCTGGCGTAGGCCTCGCTTCCTACCACCAGAAATCCCATGACAGACAGCAGCGCCAGTCTCCGCTGCAAATTCCTCTGATTCATTTCGTGCCCTCCAAAAACCCTTGTTGTGTATTAAGCGTCGCGGCCCTTGTCCCAGGGTGGTCTCCGCGGTCGAAGAGGGGTGTACCATCCAATCTGCCGCCACGCCAGAGTTTTGGAAGATAAAAAAACGCGGTAAGTGCCGGTATCCAGTGAGTTTTTTCGTCATTACCGAACGCAACTGCGTACTGTAAGCTTTCCTAGGCCCCCAGTCTGGACGCCGGTCGCCGGCCGTGCGGGCAGCAACCCGCACAAGTGAACGCCGCCACTCCTCTCAACGCCCGTCTGCGGGCATCGACCCGCAGCCGCCAAGAATTGCGGACAACCACTATTACACAGTGAGAATGGGGTCAGGCACCACAGGAATGGGGTCAGGCACCAGAGGAATAGGGTCAGGCACCAGCGAGTCAGGCACCAGCCAGCCGGCACCTCGCACCCGCAAACCCCTGCCGCCCCGATCGCTACGCCACCGGACAGTCGAGCACGACGCCGGGACTGCCGACGGCGGCCTTCAGGATCTTCAGCGCGTCGCCGGCGGTGATGGTGCCGCTGTCGTCGACATCGCAGCGGGCCAGCGTGCAAGCGGACGCGAGGCCCACCGATTCCTTGAGAGCGGCCAGCGCATCGCCCGCTTCGAGGATCCCGTCGTTGTTGGCATCGCCGCAATGGGACGGCAGCGTCGAGGTCGTCGTCGGCGCCGTCGTCGTCGTGGGCGCGACGCAGTCGACGCCGCTGGCCGACAGGGTCGGCAGGCCGGCCGGCGCACCGGAAGCGTCGTTGGCTGCAAGAGCCTTGACCACGAAGGCCGACGGCCCGGCAACCTCGCTGACCGGAACGAAATTGCACGTGACCAGGTCCGCCGGCCCGTGGAAGGCCGTCACCGAGACGAGGTCCACGGTCATCGTACGGGGTTCCGAGCTTTCGATCCCGATGCCGGCCGAGGAGAGGAGACTCGCGCAGGAGGCCGACGGAACCTGCGGCAGACGGCCGCCGGCCTTCGAATAGTCGATGCTGAAGCGCACCCGCGCCAGGCTCGTCGCCGAATCCACGCGGAACTTCACGGTACAGTCCCGGGGCTCCAGCGTCGTGGTCGTCGTGCTCGACGGCGCACGGGTGGTGGTCGTCACCGTCGTGGTCGTCGTCGTGGTCGTGCCCGCATCGCCGCAACGGATGGTCCCGATGCTGACCGACGGAAGCGGATCGATCGCGACACTGGCGGCGTCGCGGGCGCTGACGGTGACGAGTTGGGAAAAATCGTCAGCGGTCGGCGTGCTGGCGCCGGCCGAATAGACGTCGCAGCGCAGGACTTCCGACGAGGGCGGTGCACCGGCCGCCGACGCGAACGCAACCGTCAGCGCTCCCGCCTGGGAGCCGAGGAAATGGTTGGCGGCCGCTGCGGCCGACCCGGGCGCCACGCCGGTGCAGCGCACCTGCCCCTGCGGGTCGAGCGGAAAAATCTTCGGCCGCAGGTACTGGACCGTGAAGTCGAGCAGGCCCGCCGAGGTGTGCTCGCCGAGAGGACCGACATCGAATGCGACGTCGCAATGGGTACGCGTCGAATCCGCGTACGCCGCCGGGGACGCGGCAGCGAGGATCGCCACGACGAGCAGACTGAGCGGAGCCAGCACGATGAGCAGGATGCTCAGACGGGCCGCCGCCGCGGCGCCCGCAGGCCACGCAGGATTGGAAAGCATCGGCAAGAACTTGCGCACGGGGAGCCAGCTTACGCCGTGCGCGTCGGGACTTCCCCTCCCGATCTCCAGCTTGACGCCCCAGCCGCGCCGCGCCGCTTGGACCCGCCCGGCCGACGCGCTACGGTCCCTCGCATGAGCAGCCTCCACGACTTTTCGATTCGCAGCATCGACGGCAACCCGCGCTCTCTTGCCGAGCTCGCGGGCAAGACCGTGCTCATCGTCAACGTCGCATCGCAGTGCGGCCTTACTCCGCAGTATGCCGGGCTCGAGGACCTGCAGAAGAAGTACGCGGCTCGCGGCTTTACGGTGCTCGGGTTCCCGTGCAACCAATTCGCGGGACAGGAGCCCGGCAACGAAACCGAAATCGCGTCGTTCTGCTCCACGACGTACGGCGTGACGTTCCCGCTCGCCTCCAAGATCGACGTCAACGGCGACGGCCGTGATCCGCTGTACGCGTGGCTGACCGGCGAGCCGACGTCGCCCGACGGTCCCGGCGACATCAAGTGGAACTTCGCCAAATTCCTCGTCGGCGCCGACGGCTGCGTGATCGGACGCTACTCGCCGATGGTCACTCCCGAAGACCCCGCGCTGGTCGCAGACATCGAGAAGGCGCTGTCGGCAGCTTCGCGATGACGATGTTCGCGAAGGCCGGCGAAGGCGGCCGCGCTTCGCCGATCGCGCCCGTGGCCGAGGTGATCGAAGAGATCCGCCGCGGCCGCATGATCGTCCTCATGGACGACGAGGACCGCGAGAACGAAGGCGACATCGTCGTCGCAGCCGAGAAGGTCACCGTCCACCAGGTGAACTTCATGATCCGCCACGCTCGCGGCCTGATCTGCATGCCGATCACCGAGGAGCGCATGCAGAAGCTCGGCCTGAGAATGATGGTGCCCGAGAACACCGCGCCTCTCGGCACGGGCTTCACGGTCTCGATCGACGCGCGCTCGTGCACGGCGGGAGGTGTCACGGCCGCCGACCGCTGCCGCACGATCCGGCTTGCCGCCGACCCTTCGGCCGACGCCGGCGACTTCGTGATCCCGGGACACATCTTCCCGCTGCGCTCGCGGGAAGGTGGAGTGCTGGTGCGCACCGGCCAGACCGAGGGCTCGATCGACCTTTGCCGGCTCGCCGGCCTGCAACCCGCCGGTGTCATCTGCGAGATCCTGAAGGAAGACGGCACGATGGCGCGGCTTCCGGATCTCGTCGCCTTCGCCGAGACCCACGGCCTGAAGATCTCCACGGTAGCCGACCTGATCCAGTACCGGCTCCACAACGAGTCGCTGGTAAGCCGGGTGGCCACGGCGAGGCTTCCCACGCGCTACGGCGGCGAGTTCACCGCCCACGTCTATCGCTCCAGCGTCGAGGAAGGGGAACACATCGCGCTGGTCAAGGGCGCGATCGATCCGGAAAAACCTCTGCTGGTGCGCGCCCATGCCGAATACCTGCCCGGCGACGTGTTCGCGTCCGCGCAGCGCAATACGGGTGATGTACTTCACAGATCGATGGCGAAGATCGCTGCCGACGGCGAAGGGGTGCTGCTGTACGTCCGGCGCCACCGGCGCGGCGCAGAGATGCTTGCCGAAGGCGGCGGCGGCCCCGCCACCACCAATCCGAACGTGCGCCTGGCCAGTTTCAAGGACTACGGAATCGGCGCCCAGATCCTTCGCGACCTCGGCGTGCGCCGTATCCGCCTGCTGACGAACTCCCCGTTCCGTCTGCCGAACCTGGCCGGCTACGGCCTGGAAGTCGTCGAAGTCGTTCCCGTCTGAAAGGGCGGGTCCACGGCCGGCCGGACAAGGCGAAACGCCGATTTCCCGCTCCCGGACGCGCGGTTGCCGCCCGCGCCGTCGCCGCACATGCGGACCGCGTGCGATCGAGACCGCGGGGTCCGACGGCGTCCGGAAGGGAAAGTAGACGAAGCCCTAGCAATGTCGGGGGCTTTCGGTTACCAACGACGTGTACGGATCGGTGCGGGTACCGCCAGGCCAGAATCGCGGTAGCCGGCCGTGTACCTCCAGGAGGTCGTCATGCGAAGGATCCTTCTTGCTGCCATCATTTTGACGCTCGCCGCTTCCGGGGTGGCGTCTGCCGCCGAGGCGATCGGGTACGTGAAGACCGTGTCCGGCTCGTCCAGTGTCGTCCGCGACGGGAGCGAGCGCAGCCTTGCGGTCGGCGCGGCGGTGTTCGAGAACGACACGCTCAAGACTGCGAAGGAGTCGAGCCTCGGCGTCACGATGAAAGACGGCACGACGTTGTCGGCCGGTCCCGAGACCGTGCTGCTGCTCGACAAGTACGCGTACCAGCCTGCTTCCAAGCAGCTCGGCTTCGTCGCGCGCGTCAGCCAGGGCACGCTCGACTTCGTGTCGGGCATGCTCGGCAAGCTTGCGCCGGAGTCGGTTGCCATCGAGACGCCGACCGGCGTGATCGGCATGCGCGGCACACACTTCGTCGTGCGCGTCGCACCGGGCCAGAAGTTTGCCGACGAGACCGCCAAGCATCCGTCGAAGAAGGGCTGACCATAGCGCGACTCGCGGTTCGGATCGGCAGCAGAGAAAAAAGGCCCACGGAGCAATGAAGCGCAGCGCCATCGTCCTTGCATTGGCAATGGCGGCCGGCGCCTGCGCTCCGAAGAACTACGTCGTTTTGCTCGACAATCCGGGCGGCGGATCCGGCAAGGTCATCGTTTCCAACGACAAGGGCCAGCAGTGGCTCGACAAGTCCGGCTCGGCAACGACCATCGACCGCCGCACCAAGGCGCCGAGCTCGCCGTGGCAGCTCAAGGTCGAGGAGATCGAGAAGGTCTTCGCGAAGGCCTTCGGCGCGCGGCCGCCGCGCTTCATCAGCTACACGATCTACTTCAAGCCGGGCGGCACCCAGATCGACCCGAGCTCCTACAAGACTTTCCAGGACATGCTCGCCGAGGTGCACAAGCGCCCCGGTGTCGACGCGACAGTGGCCGGCCACGCCGACCGCAAGGCTTCCGCCGACCTCAACGAGTTCATCTCGCTCGAGAGGGCATACGCGGTGCGCGACGCGTTGGTGAAGGCGGGAGTGCCGATCGAGCGTATCCAGCTCGACGGCTACGGCGAGACGAGGCCGGCCATTCCCACTCCCGACGATGTCCCCGAGCTGCGCAACCGCCGCGTCGAAGTGACGGTTCGCTGACGCTCCTGCGATGGCGCGGGCGCGAAGGACGCGCGCCCGCCGATCCTACTTCTCCGTGAATACCATGCTGGTGCCGCTTTCTCCGCGACGCAGTCGCGCGAGATGGAACGCCGCCAGCCCGTCGTCGGGTTGCCCGGCGAGGATGTCCTCGAACGCAATGGCGCAGGCCGGATCGTTCGCGCCCATCAGCTCGAACGCACGCCTGTAACGCTCGATCGCGAGCCACTTCGGATCATCCTCGGCCAGCACTTCGTAGACCTCGACGCCGTGGGTCTTGCCCTTGAGGTGCAGCGTTCCGGCGGGGCGGCCGTGAAAGCTCGCGCAGCGCTCGACGGTCGTGCCGCTGACGCAGATGCGCGTGCCGAGCTGGCGATTGGCGGTTTCCAGGCGCGCGGCGGTGTTGATGGGGTCGCCGAGCGGCCGGTAGTCGAAGTGGGAGCTGCCGCCGAAGTTGCCGACGACGACTTCGCCCGTGTTCACGCCGATGCGCGTCAATCCGAACGGGATGTTGTCGGCCATGCAGCGTTTCGAGTAGTCGTTGGCGAAGCGGTCCATCGCCAGCGCGCAGCGCACGGCGCGCTCGGCGTGGTCCGGCTGCGTGACCGGTGCGGAGAACAGCACCGCGACGGCGTCGCCGACGATGCGGTCCAGCGTGCCGTCGTGCTCGAATGCGATGCTGACCATCCCTTCGAGGTATTCGTTGATGATTTCGGTCAGCTCCTGGGGATCGGCCATCGACTCGACCATCGTCGTGAACCCGGCCACGTCGGTGAGCACGAACGAGCACTCGCGCCGCTCGCCGCCGAGGCGTAATTCCCCGGGGTTCTTGATCAGGTGCTCGACGAGGTTCGGTGAAAGATAGTTCGCGAACACGTCGCGGATCCACTGCCCCTCGTTCTCGGTCGCGAGCTGGCGCGGCACCGTGTAGGCGACGAACGTCGCGAGCAGCACGAGGCTCGGGAATACCGGATCGGCCAGCACCAGCATCTGTCGCCACGCGTAAATGGCCGCACTGCTGATCACGACGATGCCCACCGCGGCGGCCAGCGCCGCCGGCAGCACGCGGCGCCGCGAGCCGAACGCGAGCATCACGAGCCACGCCAGCACCACCACCGACGTCTCGAGGCCCTGCACCCACAGCGGCCGTGTCGCGAACACGCCGAGCATCGCCTGTTCGGTGAGCTGGGCGTGGATCTCGACGCCGGGGACGATCTTGCCGAGAGGTCCGAAGCGGAGATCCTGCAGACCGGTAGCCGATGACCCGAGGTAGACGATCGAGCCTTTGGGAATCAGCCCCTCGCCCTGGCCTTCCATGATCTTCCATGCCGGAACGTAGCGCTCCGGCACCGGCTCGGTCAGGTAGATCAGCGTGCCGCCGAACGAGTCGGTCGGCAGCGTGTAATTGCCGATGCGCACGCTGCTCAGCGCGGCGGTGCCGTCGGAGCGGGTCTCGGCGGTCAGCGTGTAGTTGCTCGCTCCGCTCGAGACCCGCAGAGCCTCGGCAACGAGACCGGGAAAGTTGTTGCCGTCTTTCGCGACGAAAAGGGGCACGCGCCGCACCACGCCGTCGCGGTCGGGGCTGAAATTGACGGCACCGTTGCCCGCCGCCGCTTCCTGGAGCTGCGGCAGCGAGACCACCGCGCCGTTGTAATTGGTCAGGCGGAGCGGTTCCTGGGCTCCGATGCGGACGAAGCGGCCCTTGCCGACCGGTGTGTTGCCGCCGGCCTCCTCGGTCAGCGCGAAAGCGGCAACCACGTTGCCGCGACGGAACTCGTCGGCCAGCGTTTGGTCGTAGTCGGGCAGCCTGCCGAGCGCCGCGGCGACGTCGGGCTGGTCGCGCCACTCCGAAGAAAGCCACGCAGGCGACGTGCGATCGCGTTCGGCAAAGATGAAGTCCGACGCGATCGCCGAGGCGCCGAGACTCCGCAGCGTCGAGATGAGCAGGGCGACCTTGTTGCGAGGCCACGGCCACTGGCCGAGCCGCGCCAGGCTCGCCTCGTCGATGTCGACGATGCGCACCGGCGCGGCCTGGTAGGTGCGCGGCTGGGACCGCTGGTAAGCATCGAATACGGCGTGGTGGATATTGCCGACGAACCAGGGCTCCTTGCGCTCGGCCCAGATGCCGCACGCGACGACCAGTCCGGACAGCAGGATGCCGACTAGCCGCAGCCTCTTCGGCATGCGTCCGGCCAACGTGGTCGGGTTGGAATTGGCGATGGCCATGGCGTCCGCGTTTCCGCGCTACTCTACCTCGATGACGAGGAAGTGCGCGTTCAGGCCCTCGTTCTGGTGGCCGAAGATCTTGGCGTGCGAGATGTGGCGGAAGCGGTAGCCGACCGACCAGCGCAGGCCGTCGTCGCTGCCGAACGTGACACCGATGCCGGCGTTGTCGCTGAACAGCACTTCGGATCCCAGACCGTAATTCTGCAGCGTCGTGAAGATCAGGCCGATGCCGCCTTCGAAGTAGGGCACGACGTTGGTCCAGCCGAGCGGCGCGAAGCGCGCGAGCGGAACTACCGAGGCCTCGAACGCGTGCGCGTCACCGAAGATCCCGCCAACCGTCGGCTCGACCGACCACGAGAAGTCGGTCTTGGCTTTCGCGAAGAAGTTGTCGAGGAAGTCGGCGCCCTGGAAATGCCAGCGCCAGCCCACCGAAAGCAGCGCGATGTCGCGCTGGCGGTTGTTGACGTCCTGGTCCGGCGAGTAGCCCGCGAGCAGCAGCGGGCCGTTTCCGAGCAGGTCGGCGCGGGCCGGCGCGGCGGCGGGCAGCGCCTCGAGCATGGCGACCACGAGACTGGCGGCCAGGACTCGCCGGAGGCGGCGGCGTGCAGGGGAAGGCTGGGTGGGGACAGTTGCAGGCATCCGGTTTCCTCGTGGTCGGGGCCCGCGGCACTGCCGCAGGGTTGGCGACCGGCGCAAGCGCCCGGAACGGTGCCTGCCGGCGCGTGATTAGCCCCAAGGGAGCCGACTCGCAAATCAGGTGGTGCCAAGCTACCCTGCGGCGACGCGCGCCGGGGCGGCGCGAGTCGCTCGAGCTCCGGGTGACACTTACTCCATCGCATCGAGGCTTCTCCCCCTTGCCGTTCCCGACCAGGCTGCGACCCGCGGCCTGCGCCCTGATTCCACTGGCCTCGCTCGTCGCGGTCGCATCCGTTGCACGCGCCGCGGACACGGTGGCGGGGACGAAGGTCGATTCCGCCGCTGCCGCATCGGTCATCGGACCGGCGGCTGCCGCTGCCGCACCCGCGACCGATGCCGCACCCGCACCCGCACCCGCGGCCCCGGCTGCCGCGGACGACGAGAAGCCGCAGCCGGCCGCGCTCGAGCTCGCGTTCACGCCTTTCGAAGACAAGCTCTTCGTCGAGGCTCGCCAAAATGGCGTTCCGATTGTGCTCTACTTCGAGGCCGACTGGTGCGCGCCGTGCCGGAAAATGCACGAGACGACGTTTCGTTCGCCGGCTGTCGTGGAAGCTGCAGCCGGCATTCGCCTGTTTCGTGTCGACATGACCAGACCCAACTCCTACCTCGACCTGGTCGAGAAAAGCTTCCGTATCACCGGCGCGCCCACTGTCGTCTTGTTCGGACCGGACGGACAGGAACGGCAGCGCCAGCTCGGCTTCATCCCTGCGGCGACATTCGCGAAGATGCTGAGCAGCACGAGGAAGCCGGCAACCAACCACTGACGGAACCCATACCGAATGTCTTCAGCAGAACCTGCCACACCGATCGCCAGAGAGCCGCTGGCTTTTGCCGATCTCGACCTGCCCGATAGCGTCCGGCGCGGCATCGAAGATGCCGGGTTCACCTTCTGCACGCCGATCCAGGCCGAAACGCTGCCGACGGCGATCACCGGCCGTGACATTGCAGGCCAGGCGCAGACCGGCACCGGCAAGACGGCCGCGTTCCTGATCGCTGCGTTCACGCTGCTGCTCAGTCGCCCGCGCCGCCATCAGGGCAAGGGCTCGTGCCCGCGCGTGCTGATCATCGCCCCCACTCGCGAGCTGGCGATGCAGATTTTCGAGGAGGCCAAGCTGCTCGGCAAGCACACGGGCCTCGTGCTGCACGCGGTCTACGGCGGCGTCGATTACATCAAGCAGCTCGACCGCCTGGCCGAAGGCGTCGACGTGCTGATCGGCACCCCGGGGCGCCTGATCGACTATCTCAAGCAGCGCGTCTTCACGCTGAAGGATTCCGAGATCCTGATCGTCGACGAGGCCGACCGCATGTTCGACATGGGGTTCGTCGACGACCTTCGCTACCTCGTGACCAAGATGCCGCCGGCCACCGAGCGCGCCTCGTTCATGTATTCGGCCACGCTGTCGTATCGCGTGCTCGAGCTCGCCTACGAGTACATGCACGACGTGCACCGCGTCGCGATCGACGAGGAGCAGGTGACGGCCGAGCGCGTCGAGCAGCTCGTCTACCACGTGGGCGTCGACGAGAAGCTGCCGGTCATGCTGAACCTGCTGTTGCGCGAAAAGCCATCGCGCGCCCTGGTGTTCGTCAATACCCGGCGCGGCGTGCACTTCGTTGCCGAGAGGCTCGAGCGCCACGGCTACGCGGTCGGCGTTCTGGTGGGCGACGTCGACCAGAAAAGGCGCATCCGCACGCTGCGCGACTTCAAGGAAGGCAACATCTCCATCCTCGTCGCGACGGACGTCGCGTCGCGCGGCCTGCACATCGAGGCCGTCAGCCACGTCTTCAACTACGATCTTCCGCAGGATCCGGAAGACTACGTGCACCGAATCGGGCGCACCGCGCGCGCAGGAGCTTCCGGCATCGCGTACTCGCTGGCCTGCGAGCATCACGTCTACTCGCTCGAGGCGATCGAGGAATTCATCGGGATGTCGGTCCCCCACACGTTCCCCGCTGCGGAGCTGGTCAGGATGCCGCGGCCGCAGCCGCGCCCGGCCCGCGTCGAGCCTGTCCCGGTCGAAGCGGATCGTGCCGCAGAGGAAGCGCCCGCCGCGGGCGAAGCGGGAGAAGGCGACGGCGCTCCAGGCCGTCGCAAGCGCCGCTCGCGTTCGAAACGCAAAGGCTCGATCGAAAGGACTGATGCCGGTGCCGCCGCGCCTGCATCCGGCGCGCAAGCCGAATCTTCGCCGCCGCCGGCGCAGGAGGCGGCCGACGCCGCCGGCCCGCGCCGCAAGCGTCGCCGCCGCCGACGTCGCCGCTCCGGTGACGCCGCCGCTCCTTCGGGCGACGGCAACGCGACCGCCGGCGAGCCCGGCTGAACGGGCGGCTCCCGCACGATGTCCCCCGCCGGCAGCGACGAACGATGGAGTGACGTCGTCGTCGACCGCGAGCTGCGCGAGCGGCTGCGGCCGGCGCTGCGTTTCCTTTTCGAGCGCTGGTGGCGCGTCACGCTGCGCGGAATCGAACGCGTTCCCAGAGACGGTCCGGCGATCCTCGTCGGCAATCACTCGGGCGCTCTTCCGCTGGATGCCGTGATGCTCGCGTACGCGCTCGACCGCGAAGAAGAAGCGGCCAGCCCGCGTCGCGTCGCGCGGGTGCTTTACGATCGCTTCATCGAAGGCATCCCGCCGCTGGCCGACTTCTATCGCCGCGCCGGCGGTGTGCCGGCGCGCTACCAGGTCGCCGATGCGCTGCTGCGGCGAGGCGAGCTCGTCGTGATTTTCCCGGAAGGCGTCGGCGGCGTGGCCAAGCTGTTCGACGACAGGTATCGCCTGCAGAGGTTCTCGACGTCGGCAGCACGGCTGGCGGTCAAGCACCGCGCCCCTGTGATCCCGTTCTCCATCGTCGGCGCCGAGGAAGCGTATCCCCTGCTCGGCCGCAGCCAGGAAGGCAATGCCCCGCTAGGGGCGCCGTACGTGCCCGTGACGCCGTTCTTCCCTTTGCTCGGCCCTCTCGGCATCCTGCCGCTGCCGACGAAGTGGACGATATCGTTCGGCTCGCGCATCGCGCTGCACCGCGAGAAGCGCTTCGGCGGGTCGCCGAATTTCGAGGCGATGACGGCGCGCGTGCGCCGCAGCGTAGAAGTGCTCATCCGGCGCAGTCTCGACGAGCGCGAGTCGGTCTTCCTCGGTTAGCAGGCCGCGTGCATCATGGCCGTCACGATCTACACGCGCGGCGACTGCGAGTTCAGCCGGCGCCTGCGCGAAAGCTTTCGCGAGCGCGGCATTGCGTTCCGCGAGATCGACGTGGGCGCAAACCCCGAATGCATTCCCGAGCTGGTCAAGCTCACGGGACGCCGGCGCATCGTGCCGGTCGTCGTCGACGGCGCCAAGATCGAGATTGCGCCACAGGGCGGCACCGAGTTCTGATCGACCACCTGCGGGCAGCGGATTTTGCTTCGTTGCCGAAAAAAAGACTGGTCAGATTCCCGTCAGTTGTGTAAGGTCCCGGCTCGTGGAGGAGAAGCGCCTCTACTTGCGCCTCGGCGACCGTGTCTACTCCGACTCGCACGAAGAGTGGGGCACTGGAGCTGTTGTCGAGGAAATGACGTCGACGATCGTCGGCGGAACCTGCCTCGTGCGCGTGCTGTTCGAAGACGGACAACAGCGCACGTTCCACAATGATCTCGATCACGAGATGTGCTGCTACTTCATGGGAGTGCGGCGCGAGATGTCGTTCGACTGGGACCGCATGCAGCGCGTGCGCTCGGGTCCCGGATCGAGACGCCGAATTGCCAGTCGCGGATAACGCGGCGCGGGCTGCGTAGCGGCCGCTACTCGAAAAGTGCAGCGAGGCGACGCACGTCAGCGCGTAGGCACCGCGTGTCAGCGCGTAGGCGACGCACGTCAGCGCGTGTGACGGATCGCCTCGGGCAGAGGATTACCCTTCGCGTCGGTGCGTGCGATGTGCAGCTTCTCGAGCGTGCGCAGCGTGTCCTCGTTGACCCAGCCGACCCCGCGCGCGCAGGGGCGCGGCTGGCCGTCCTCGGCGACCATCGTGAGGACCGGGTTGTGGAAATTGACCTGCAGCCTCTTGGCCATGCCCGCCGTGTAGCGCGGGTGGCCGGCGAAGGCCAGTTGGCGGGCGCAAACGGGGATTTTCCGTTCGATCGCGTTCGATCGGCGGATCGGTCGAAGTGCCCGGCGTTGACACTCGCGATCCCGGCCGCATGGACTGCGGTGATGGCTCGCGCAGCGAAAGCTCCCCTGCCTTCGCGTCCCACGCTCGCGGCGCTTCGCGAGGCAGCGGCAAGTTGTCGGGCCTGCGACCTGTACAAGCGCGGCACCCAGACGGTGTTCGGCGTCGGCGCCAGGGGAGCGGACCTGATGCTGGTCGGCGAGCAGCCCGGGAACGACGAAGACCTTGCCGGGAAGCCCTTCGTCGGTCCGGCCGGAAAACTTCTCGATCACGGGCTCGAAGCAGCGGGCATCGAGCGCAGCGATACCTACGTCACCAACGCCGTCAAGCACTTCAAATGGGAGCCGCGCGGCAAGCGCCGCATCCACAAGAAGCCGAACACGACGGAGATGGTCGCGTGCAGGCCCTGGCTCGAATCCGAGATCGCGGCGGTACAGCCGAAGCTCGTCGTATGCCTCGGAGCGACGGCGGCGCAGTCGCTGCTCGGAGCAGCGTTGCGGGTAACCAGAGACCGCGGCAAGATCGTCGATACGGCGTACGGCGTGCCGGCGATGGCAACGGTGCATCCGTCTTCGTTGCTGCGCGCGCCCGACGACGAGACCCGTCGCGCCGAAACGCGTCGATTCATTGCCGACCTGGCCATTGCCAGACGATTCATCGAACGCTCGTGAGCCCGCCGCGCCGGCGGTTGCCCGCCTGGCGTAAGCACCGCGAGGCGATTGCCGCCCGGCATGTCTTGGCCAGGAGGTTGCCCGCCTCGCGTCCCGTTGCTAACTAGCTCTTCCCCGAAAACTGCAGCGGCAGCGCCGCTGCCTGCCGGCGCGCCCATGGACTACAAGAGCACCCTCCAGCTTCCCGCAACGGATTTTCCGATGCGCGCGAACCTTCCCGAGCGCGAGCCCGCGATGCTCGCCAAGTGGGAATCCGAGCACCTGTACGGCCGCATGCTCGCCGGCCGCGAAGACGCGCCGCTGTTCCTGCTGCACGACGGACCGCCGTACGCGAACGGCAACATCCACATCGGTCACGCGCTGAACAAGATCCTGAAGGACATCATCGTCAAGTACCGCACGCTGGCGGGCTTTCGCGCGCCGTACCGGCCGGGCTGGGATACCCACGGCCTTCCGATCGAGCTCGAGGTCGAGAAGAACGTCGGGCGCAAGGCACGCGCCGAAATGAGTCTCGTCGAAGTGCGCAAGCTCTGTCGCCAGTACGCCGACAAGTACGTCGGAATCCAGCGCGACGATTTTCGCCGCCTCGGCGTTTTCGGCGAATGGGATCGCCCTTACCTGACGAAAGACTTCGACTACGAGGCCCAGGAAGCGCGCGAGCTGGCGGCGATCCTCGAGACCGGCGGCATCTTCCGCAGCAAGAAGCCGGTGCACTGGTGCGCCTCGTGCCGCACGGCGCTGGCCGAGGCGGAAGTCGACTACGAGACGAAGAAGACGACATCGGTATTCGTCGCGTTCCCGATCGAGGCGAAAGGGCCCCTGGCACCGTTCGCCGACCGGCGCCCGTCGATTGCGATCTGGACGACCACGCCGTGGACGCTTCCGGCCAACCTCGCAGTGGCCGTGTCGCCGGACTTCTCGTACTCGCTCGTCGAGTCGGCCGATCGCAGCCTCGTCGTCGCCACCGACCTCATCCCTGCTCTCGCGAAGCGTTTTCCGCTCGGCAAGACGCTCGCGACGTTCCAGGGACGCGAGCTCGAGGGTGTGAAGGCGCGTCATCCGTGGATCGATCGCGATTCGCTCGTGATCCTCGCTGAACACGTGACGCTGGAGGCCGGTACCGGCGCCGTGCACACCGCGCCCGGGCACGGCCAGGACGACTACGTCGTCGGGCTGCGTTACGGACTGGAAGCTTACGCGCCGGTCGATGCCGGCGGCCTGTTCACGGCGGAAGTCCCCGAGTTCCAGGGCCAGTTCGTGTTCGCCGCCGATCGCGCAATCCTCGATCTTCTCGCCGCACGCGGCGTGCTGCTTGCCGAAGAAGACATCGAGCACAGCTATCCGCACTGCTGGCGCTGCAAGAAGGCGATCATTTTTCGCGCGACCCACCAGTGGTTTTTGTCGATGGAGCACGCGTCCTTGCGCGACCGCACGCTGGAGGCGATCGACACCGTGCGCTGGATTCCGGCGTGGGGCCGCGAGCGCATCCACGGAATGATCGCCGGCCGCCCCGACTGGTGCCTTTCGCGCCAGCGCGCCTGGGGAGTGCCGATCATTGCGGTGCGCTGCGAGAGCTGCGCAAACGTCGAAGCGACGCCTGCGCTGGCCCTTCGCGCTGCCGAGATTTTCGAGAAAGAAGGCGCCGACGCGTGGTTCGCGCGCCCGGTCGAGGATTTCCTTCCGGAAGGCTTTGCCTGCCCGTCGTGCTCGGGCCGCCGCTTCGAGCGCGAGACGGACATCCTCGACGTCTGGTTCGACTCGGGCGTGAGCTTCGCAGCGGTCGTCGAGAAGGACTTCGGCGCCGGCACGGTCGCCGATCTTTACCTCGAAGGCAGCGACCAGCACCGCGGATGGTTCCACTCGGCGCTGCTGACGTCGGTGGCGACGCGCAGCCGCGCGCCGTACCGGTCGGTGCTGACGCACGGGTTCGTGCTCGACGGCGAAGGCCGAAAGCAGTCCAAATCGCTCGGCAACACCGTTGCGCCCCAGGACGTGCTCAAGACCTACGGCGCCGACATCCTGCGCCTGTGGGTGGCCTCGGAAGACTACAGCGAGGACGTTCGCATCTCCGACGAGATCATGAAGCGGCTGGCCGACTCCTACCGGCGCATCCGCAACACCGCGCGCAACCTTCTGGCCAATCTTTCCGACTTCGATCCGGCCGACGCGGTGCCTCACCGCGAACGCAACGAGATCGACCGCTGGATCCTCGCGCGCCTCGACGATTTCCTCGGCCGCTGCCGCCACGCCTACGACGAGTTCCAGTTCCACATCGTCTTCCACGCGCTCAACAACTTCTGCAGCGTCGACCTGAGCGCGCTGTACTTCGATGCCGCGAAGGACCGGCTGTACACGAGCGCGAAGACTTCGCGCGGCCGCCGCAGCGCCCAGGCGACGATGCACGAGATCCTTCATGCGCTGGTGCGCGTGATCGCGCCGATTCTCTGCTTTACGGCTGAGGAAATCTGGCACGCGATGCCGTCGTCGCGGCGCGAAGGCGAGGCTTCGAGCGTGTTTCTCACCGATTTCCCGGTGGCCGATCCCGCGTGGAAGGACGATGCACTGCTGGCGCGCTGGCAGCGCCTCTGGGAGATCCGCGCCGTCGTGACCAAGGCGATCGAGGAGCACCGCCGCGACGGGCGCATCGGACAATCGCTCGAGGCCAGGGTGACCGTCGCGGCCGGCGGCCGCGACGGCGAGATGCTCCAGTCCATCGGCAACCGCGCTCTTTGCGAGATGTTCATCGTCTCGCAGGTCGAGCTTGCCGGCGGCAACGGCAACCTGGCCGTCACCGTCGAGAAAGCGCGCGGAACGAAATGCGGCCGCTGCTGGAACTACGCGGAAGCCGTCGGCACCTTCGCGGATCATCCCGAGCTTTGCGACCGCTGCCATCCGGTGGTGACTGCACTGGACCCATCGTGAAGCCCCGCATCCTGGCGCTGATCGTCGCGGTGGTGTTCGCGCTGGACCAGTACACCAAGCACCTGATCATGCGCGACTGGCAGGTCGGCGAGTCGGTGCCGGTGATTCCGTCGTTCTTCTCGCTGACGTACGTGCGCAACCGCGGCGGCGCCTTCGGAATGCTCGCGAACCTTCCCGATGCCTGGCGGGTCACGTTCTTCGTCGCATTCGCGGTGATCACGGTCGGGGCGCTGGTCTGGCTCCTGGCGAGCACGGCGCGCGAGGACATCCTGCAGCGGCTCGCGATCGCCGCGGTAATCGGCGGCGCCGCCGGAAACCTGTTCGACCGGATTCGTTACGGCGAGGTCGTCGATTTCCTCGACGTCTACGTGCGCGACTGGCACTGGCCGGCGTTCAACGTCGCGGACAGCTTCATCTCGTGCGGCGTCGTCGTCCTGCTGCTCGCCTCGATGGCGTCGCCGCGCGGGGCTCCGGACTGAAGACGTCGGGCGGCGCCGGTCCCCCGGCGCCGGCGCTTTCGTGGCAGCCGCCCACGACGCGCCCAGCCATCCCGCCGCGTCCGCCGCGCAATGGGTGCGAATGAAACTGGCCCGTCCCGTGTCGAAGACGCGAGACGACCGCCCGGGACCCCCGGACAGTGCAAATGAACCAGGACGAGGGAAAACGATGACTCCCAGCAGTGCAAAGCTCGCCGCGGTAGCTCTTTGTTCCTGCCTGCTCAGCGCCTGTGCCGACGGGCAGATGTCGCCGCAGGCGAGCGGTGCCCTCGGCGGCGCCGCGATCGGCGCCGGCACCGGCGCCATCATCGGCAGCGCCACCGGCGACGCCGGAGAGGGGGCGCTGATCGGCGGCGCCCTCGGCGCAGTGACTGGCGCCATCATGGGCGACAGCGTCCAGGCCCAGCAGGAGCGCGAGCAGCGCGACCGCGAGCTCGCCGAAGAAATGCGCCACCACAATCTCGAGGCGCACGGCAGCGAGCGCGGCGTCGTCGTCGATCTGCCGGACGTGCTGTTCGAATTCGGTCGCGCCGAGCTGGCACCGGCAGCAAGACAGAAGATCGTGGCGATTCGTGACGTACTGCAGAGTCCCGGGGTGGTGTGGCGCCACGTCTCCATCGAGGGCCATACCGATTCGATCGGCAGCGAACAGGCGAACCTCAAGCTCTCGCAGCGGCGCGCCGACTCGGTCGCCGCTACACTGGCCGGCCTCGGCGTCGCTCGCCCGCGCATGGCGACACACGGTTTCGGCAAGGCCTATCCGGTCGCACCGAACGTGACACCCGACGGCCGCGACAATCCCGAAGGCCGCGCGCGCAATCGCCGCGTCGAGGTCGTGATCCTGAACGAGCAGAACGAAGGAATGCCGCCGCCGTCGGCTGCCGTCCCGCCGGGGTACCCGCGTCCGGCATATCCGCAGCCCGGTGCGTACCCGCAGCCGTATCCGCAACCTGGCGCCTATCCGCAACCCGGCGCGTACCCGCAACCCGGCACGTATCCGCCGCCGGTGTACCCACCGCCGGTCTACTATCCGGCGCCGTATCCGTATCCGTACCCGCGGCCGTACGGCTACTGAACGCGCAGCGGCGAGCGTACCACGACGGTGACGAAGCCGTTGGGCGATCTCGTGATGCGATCGACGTCGACGGTGAGCCGCCGTCGTCAGTGGCAGCGCAGGCGCCCGAGCGGATCGAGCGAGCATGCCACTGCGGAAGCACGCGTTTCGGCGCAGCTCGACGACAGGCCAAGCAGGATGCGCGCCGACGGAGTCAAAAAGGATCCGAAATCCATCGCGCGGCCCTTGATCGCGATGCGGTAGCGACCTGCTGATCCCTTGACCGGTTTCAGCGACATCCGCGAGATGCCGCCCGCCAGCCCGGCCGGATCGTCGTAGAGCCAGGACGTGCCGTGCAACGCGAACTGCGCCGCTGCGGCGGGGCCACCGAGCACGGTATCGAGCACCGGCGCCTCGTCGTTCTGGATCACGAGGTGGATCCCGTCCGAGACGGGATCGAACGCAGCCGACGCCGTCATCTGGGCCGTCAGCGTCATCCGGTCGTTCGCGCCGCCGCGCTGGTCGATCGAAAGCCTTGCCAGGTCCAGCGGATCGCCGCCTTCGCAGGCGCTGTCGCAGGCGTCGCCGAGCCCGTCGCCGTCGCTGTCGGCCTGGTCGGCGTTCGCAGTAAGGGGACAGTCGTCCTCCCAGTCGCAGTACCCGTCGCCATCCCCATCGTCGCAGGCATGGATGCTTCGCCAGTCGTCGCGGACGGTCTGCCACAGCGGGCCGCGCGACGACATTTCGTCGTAATAGAACCACCAGAACACGCCGCCGTCGGCGTACGGAAACGCGAAGTTGGCCAGGTACATCTGGTCCGCCAGCGCGCGCCGCACTGCACCGGTGGGGTCGGCCTGGCTGCGCCACCACCACGCCTTGGTCGTCGCCGGAGACCAGTAGCCGAGCTCGCCCATGACGATGCGCTGCGACGGGAACAGCGCGTGCAGGCGTTCGTACACTTCGTCGTGTGCCACGCCGAGAGGAGCGTCGCCGATCCACGTGCTGAGCGCCACGGTGTCGATGTCGGCCGCGGTCGCCGGGGCGACGTTGTCGTGGATCCATTGGAACAGCGTGCTGGATGGGCCGCCGGCAGTGCCCATCTGCCAGTAGAACGTCAGCAGCGTTTTCGCGGACGGAGCCGTGGTTTTCACGTAGTGCGCGGCATAGGCGACCTTGGCGGCAACGTCGCTGCCGAGCCACTCGCCGTTGACCTCATTGCCTACTTCCCAGACCTCGATCGACGGAAAATGATCGACGTACTCGTTTACCCGAGCCTGGAACTGCGCCAGCGAGTATCCGGACATCGCCGAGCTGTCGAGGATCTGGCCCATCACCGCCAGGCCTGCCGAATGGGCGAGCGCGACGATGCCGTCGTACTGGGTCGCAGGTACGCCTTCGTCGAATACGATGCGGACGATGCCGGTTGCACCGTCGTTTCCGGTAAGGTCGGCGACCGATGCGAGCACTTGTGTGTCGTTGTTCAATCGGTCGATCGTAAAACCCCACCATTCGGTTGCAAGGCCCGACCTCGCACGGTCGCGACCGTAGTCGCGAAGAAGGATCTCGAATGCGCGCACCAGCAGGTCGAGGGCCTGCTGCGACATCACGCCCTTCTCCGATTCGACCGAAGTTGCCGCGACGGCGCTCAGAAGAGCGTCTGCCTGCGAAACGTCATCGGTGAACTCCGCGCGCGGGACGTAGCCGGGACGACGCGAAAGCGCCCCTGCGAGTTTGCTGCGCACGTCGCGAGCGGCGAGCTCGTTGAAGACGACGGTGCCGGTGGGAAGCCCGGCGCCCTGGTTGTCGAGCAGCAGCGTCGAATAGCCGGTGTGCTCAGTGGACCACGCGATTGCGAGGCCTTCGCCGGCGCCGGCGATGTCCAGCGACGGAAGTCCGGCAGCATCCTGCATGGGCAGGTGCGCGACCGACGTCGCGTCGCTGAGCTTGTAGAGAAGATCGTTGCGCCAGCCGCTCGGTGCGGCGCTGGTCCGATCGAGGAAGGCCTGCGTGGACAACAGCGTGCCCGATTCGTCGTAGGCCTTGAGCACCAGCGGAGCGCAGAAGGCAGTGCGAGCGGCCGCGGCCGTGGCAAACAGCACGGCCGCCGATGCGAGCCGCACCGGCAGCATCGAGCGACGGCAATACGCCGGCGGTTTCGTCGAGTTCATGACGTTCGCCTCCCCGGGGGCAGTGTGGCGGGAATCGTGTCCTTGCATCAATCCGCTTTCTGCGGCAGCGCCGCGATCACGTCCTGCCATCGCGGCACTTCGTCGGCTGTCGCGGGAACGTGCCGCCACAGCACGCGGCCGTCGCGCCCGATGAGGAAGGCGCCGGCGCCCTGCCAGCGCGTTCCAGAAGCGCTGCGGTTACGGATCCCGCGCCCGCGCAGCTGCATCGCGCCCGACAGCGAACGCAGGCCGAGGAAATGCGAAAGCGGCGTGTAGCCGAGGCCGCAGGCGCCGTACCATTTCCGAGCGACGTCGTCGATCCACTGCGCGCCCTGGGCGCCGCCGACCTCGGCGAGCCATTTCGCCGCCACGCGCGAATCGCCGTGGCTGACGAACACGACGTCGACGCGGTCGTCGCGTTTGGCCAGGTCGCGAAGCTCGCGCACCGTCTGCTCGGCGAAGGGACAGCCGACGTGCCTCAGGAAGACCAGCAGGCGAAACGGTCGCGTCGAGCCGGGCGAATCCGCAAACGGGAGCACGTCACCGACGTGCACCGGCTCCGCGACGTTCTGCTCGCGCGGTTTTCGTAGCCCGATCCACGCCATCGCAGAACCGAACCACTGCCGCCGAGCTGTCACAAGTGACGGCCAAAGAGGCGGGAGCCGGGCGTCCGGGCCTCGACTCGGGCAGCGGCAGTATGCAAGCGCAGCAGTGAAGCGAGACGACGGCGGGTCGCAGAGCCGGCGTCCCGCCCTGGTTCCGACACAGCTTGACGCGAGGCACGGTGCATACCATCGTGCGCCGATGCCCAATGATCGCACTGCGCGCTCGAACAATCGGCGCATGCTTGTCGCGTTGACGATCGTCACGGCGATGTCGTGGTACGGTTGCAGCGCCGTCACGAACCAGCACGAACAGGTCGCACTGCCGCCGCCCCCCGCATCGGTGACACCCGCGGAGTCCGGCTTCCTCACCGACTACTCCGCGTTGCGCGCTTCGGAGCAGTTCGCGTCGCTGCGCTTCTTCCGCGACGACGCGGCCAGGCGCGGCTTCCACAAACTGCTGCTGCGGCCGGTCGATGTCTGGCGCGGGTCGGACCATCGCCTCGACGACATTCCCGACGAGGACCTGCAATCCATCGCCGATTCGTTCTCGCGCGCGGTTTCCTCCGCACTCGGCCGTGATTTCCAGATGGTGACGCAACCGGGACCGGGCGTACTCGAGATTCATCTCGGACTGACGCTGGTTGCCGATCCCGCCTCGCACATCGATGCGTTCTCGACGAACGAGCCGGCAGCCGACGCCGCTCCGCGCAGCGGCAAGCTGGCCGACGCCACCGGGCGCTTCCTGCGCGAGTGCGCGTTCGAGGCGGAATTCTCCGAAGCCACGCCCGTAAAGCGCCCGGCTCCGGAAACTCCCAAGGTGCGCCACGAGGTGCGAATGGCAGTGTTCGATGCACGCCGCGGCGCCGAGACTCCGAAGGGCAACGTGCAGACCTGGGAAGATGTCGATGCGGTGTTCGCGAAGTGGGGCGCGTTCCTCGACGAGCGCCTGCGCGCGCTCGGCAGCGGAAATTTCGAGCCCCGCCTCACCGCGGGCAAGGCGGCGAAGCCGGCCGCCGCTCGGCACCGATAGGAAAAGGACCCGGCCTCAGCGGCAGTAAACGTCGGCTCGTGCGGTGCAGCGGTAGATACGATGGCGGCCGTTGCCGCGTGCGTCCGACTCGCAATTGCCACGGCGGCTCCCGGATCGAACACGGGCATGTCCACCAGCGTTTTCGCACAGGAGCATGCTGTGGTCCTGCGCCAGCGCAATCGCCTCGTCACAGCAGTCGCGCTTGTTGTCGAAGGACCAGCCGGTGTCGCCGTAACCGGCGAAATATTCGGCGAGCGCCGGCGCGGGAACTGCCGCCGCAATGCCGGCAACGAACATCACCGCGAAAACGATACGACGGAAAGTCGATCGCGAAGGGAGTGGTGAGTCTTGCAGCACGGGCGACCACTATCACGCGTCCTGCCGTCGTGCCACCAGGACGTCAGCCCGCTCCGCCGCCGACCGCCTGCATGATTTCGCGCACGCGACGGCGCTTGCGGTCGCTGCGCCCGCAGCGCTGCACACCGGCGAGGACGACGAGCCCTGCGACGAAAGGCTCCACAACACGAGCAGGAAAATCACGATCCACGACAGGTCGACGGCGACATCGACGCCGCCGACACGGAAGAGCCTCACGCTGCGCTGCCCGTTCATGGAAAAATTCCTCCCGCACGAGGCTGGCGGCGGCAAGCCGAGGCGCGCCCCGTCGAGGTGAAAAAAGCACAGGCGGCGCAAACCGTGCCGCTTCGGAGGGAGGGCGCGCGGCGCGGCGGCACGACCGGGGGAGGGGCGCGGCCGCCGCATGGTATCCGTTGCGCTGACCCGGCGCGGGGCTTATGCAGGTCGTTATCATGCCCTTCGACGTGATCTGCATCTCCCAGACCGACGGTTCCGGCGGCGCCGGCATCGGCCGAGCCGTCGCCGACCGCCTCGGCTTCCGCTACGCCGACGAGGAAGTGATCGTCCAGGCCGCCCACCTCGCCCAGGTAGACCCTGCGGTGGTCGCGGCGGCCGAGCAGCGCCAGAACTGGTTGCAGCGCTTCATGGATGCGATGACGACCGCGCAGGATGCGATCGGCACCGCGACGCTGGCTGCCGGGATGGTCGTTCCTACCGTCAACAACCCGTGGGCACGGCGCGCGTCCAAGGACGACCTGCGCAGCCTCATCCGCGCGGCAATCCACGAGCTTGGAAAAGCGGGCAGTGCGGTGATCGGGGCGCATGCGGCGTCTCACGCCCTTGCCGGCAAGCCCGAAGTGCTGCGCGTGCTGATCACCGCGCCTGCGCCGGTGCGTTGCACGCGCGTTGCGGCCAGCCGCAGCATCCCGATCGAATCGGCCACCGAGGCCATTGCGGCGGGCGACCAGGGAAGGCGCGAGTACTTCCGCGTTTTCTATGAGCTCGATGAAGAGCTCCCTACCCAGTACGACCTGGTGCTCAACACCGAGCATCTGACGGCAGAGCAGGTGACGGAAGTCATCGTTCACGCGGCTCGCGGCTAGATCGGGGCCGGGCGCCGAGAAGGGGCCATCTGCTGCGTTGGCCTCGCTTCGCTCGCTACAGCGTAC